>JAGBIA010000069.1 GCA_017935225.1 Clostridia bacterium
ATGGTAATTGCCGTTTTGACTTTCTACGGCACAAAAATTTTTATCAAATCCGTAGTTTTACTTTCAAGCAATAAACCCAAAACGCCACCCGCCTGCCGAGTTTTCGGCAGGCGGGTATATTTTTTAGTATTCTATTTATCTTCTCTTTTTGATCACAAGGCTTGCGCCCGCTGTGCATACGAGAAGCACGCCGAGTGCTGAGAAGCTTGAGCCGCAGCCGCCCTTATCCTCGGGAGCTGTAGTGCTCTCTTCGGTAGGCTTTGGCGTCTCGGGCGAGTCAGTCTCTTCCCCGTCGCCGCCGTCCGTCTTTATCTCTTCCAGCGCGCCGATCGCCGCCGCGAGCGACTTTACCGCGCCGTCGATCTCGGTCTGTGCCGTTGCAGAGAGTGCCTTTTTTGAACCCTCAAGCACCGCCGCAAGCATATTATAGCTCTTCTCGGTGTACTTGGTCTTATCTATAGCCTCAGCGTCATTGATAAGCTTTTCGAGCTCGCTCGTATCTATCTTCTCGGGCGTTGTCTTATCTTCAAGCACGAACTGTGCCGAGGACACCCATTTTCCGTTTGCAAAATCTCGTCCGATCACTAGCACGCTGTCCGAATATACCTTGACGTAGTAGCCCTGACTTCCCTCGAGTTGCTCGCCCGTAGGCAGATCGTAGGACTGCCACAGGTAGCTGACCGATGCGGTGTTGAATATCGCCGCGCTGTTCTTGGGGGCATATATGGTATTGTCCGCGTCAAGCGTCCAATGCGAGTGACCGTTGAACATCACGATCTCGGGGTGATCTTCGAGTATTTTCTGCAGTCTCTCGCCGTCCTCAATTCCCCATCTGCCCTCGCTCCCCGCGCTTCCCGCGACGGTATTCTTGAGCGACTGATGCATAAAGAGGAACACGGGGCGAGAATTGTTATCCTCTGAAAGCTTTTCTTCAAGCCAAGCGTACTGCGCCTCACCTATGCGCGCGGTCTCTCCCTCGGCAAGTCCGTCAGCGTCGCCGAGAACTATGAAGTGGTAGCCGCCAAGCCAGAGGTCGTAGTATGGCACGCCGTCGGGTGTGTCAGTACCCTCAGGCACGCGGAGCTGAGAAATGAAGCTCTCGACTGCCTCGCCGTAGCTCGCGTGATCAAACAAATCGTGATCACCTAAGCCGAGGTATATATCGGGTGCCGCTCCGACCGAGTCATAAGTATCCCAGAACTGCTCCCACTGAGCAGAAGATCCGCCGCTCTCCACCATATCTCCGACAAGGAAAATGCCTGCGGAGTTCGGGCTATTGACGGCAATATCCCTGAGCGCGTTCTTGAAATTCTCCGCGCTCGCCTCGTCGTGAACGTGGGTATCGCTGATGACCGCGAACTCAAGCAAAGGCTCGCCTTCGGGGAAGCTGTAGCTCTGCGCGTTGCCAAGCGGTGCGGAGTAGAATATCTCGCTCTCGCCGTGCTCGTCGCTATAGCTGTAGATCATCAGTCTCGTCGCGCCTGCAGGGATGAAGGTGCGGCGGTCAAGCTCGTAGTAGAACTTCACAGGTCCATTCTTCGAGGGCACTTTGAAGCGCGCGAGCATAGTGTAGCCCGCGAGTCTGCCGTTCTCGTCGCCCCACCAGACCTCAATATCGTCCGCACCGTGCTCTGCGGGGAGAGTTATATTGATAACGCCGTCTGAGATGCCGCTATCGAGGTCGTAAGGGTAATAATTGGCATCGATCGGCGCTTTTACGGGGTATCTGTCGTCGTTCTCCACTACTATTTCTATCACTCCGAGAGCCTTATTTTCGTTACCCTTGAAATTCATATCATTCGGCATAAAATACACGAGGTACTCGCCTGCGGGGAAGGTCTCGTACTTGATAAGCGTCTTGTTGGTCGTCCAGTTGGGTGCTTTGCGTATATCAAAGGTCGTGGAAGTATCCTTGGTATATATCCAAGTGAGATTTCCGAGATCTTTTTTGTCCTTTGGAGTGATACCCACCCAATCGGTTCCGCCCGAGTTATAGCTCGTAGCCGTGACCATTATCGGCTCGCCTACCTTGTATACCGTTTTATCAGTGGAAAATCTCGGCTCTGCGGCAGATACGGTCGTCAGCGACAGTAGTGCCGAGAGGAGCATTGCGGTTATTATAAAAATTGAAATTATTCGTCTCACAAAAGTTCTCCCTTTTGTTTTCTTGATAGCTTTTTTAAAATTTATTTACGTTTTCTGAATACGAGCGCAGCGCCTGCGATGCAGGTAAGCATAGCTCCGAGCGCGGAGAAGCTCGAGCCGCATCCGCTCTTTTCCTTGAGAGGAGGATCTGTCGCTTCAGGCTCGGTCGGCTCGTCTGTCTCGTCCTCTGCCTTATCGGTAGGCTTTGCGGTGGGCTTTTCGTCCTCGTCCTTATCCTCGTCGACAGGCTTTGTGATAAGTGACTTTATCGCCGCGTCAAGTGCGTTCTTTGCGGAATTTATCTCTTCCTGAGTCTCACAGTCGAGTGCCGCCTTAGCAGCCTCAAGAGCTGTCACAAGCGCGCTCCAGCTCTCCTCGGTGTAATCGTCCACGTTGAGCTTTTCCGCCTCACCGATAAGTGTCTCGAGCGCCGAGGCATTCGCGTTCGCCCCCTCAAGAGTCGTGTGTCTGTCGTTGACGACGAACTGCGCGGAGGATACCCACTTGCCGTTTGCGAAGTCGCGGCCGAGTAGGAGCACCTTGTCCTTATAGACCTTTACGTAGAAGCCCTCACTTCCCTCCTGATACACGCCCGTCGGCACGTCGTAGGACTGCCAGAGGTAGCTGACAGAGGAAGTGTTAAAGATCGCCGCCTCGTCTCCACCGCCGTACATAGTGTTGTAGGAGTCAAGTATCCAGTGAGTATGTCCGTTAAAGAAGAATATCTCGGGGTGGTCTGCAAGGATCTCGCGCATTCTCGCATCGTCCTGCAGAGCCCACCAGCCCTCGCTCTCCATACTTCCCGCAACCGTATTTTTCATTGGCTGATGGAAGAAAAGGAATACCGGGCGGTCGTCCTTTTTCTCTGCGAGGCGAGCCTCGAGCCAATCGTACTGAGTCTCTCCGATGTCACATCCGCTCGTTCTCGCGTCTGCAAGGAAGATAAAGTGATATCCGTCCACCCATACGTCGTAATACTGCGTGCCGTCGGGCTTTGCATAGCCATCGGGCATACGGATATTATCAATGAAGCTCTCAAGTCCGCTCGCGTGGCTCATTCCGTTATATTCGTGATTGCCTATTCCGGGGAAGAAATCGGGCGCGTTCTCTACGTTGTCATAGAGATCCCAGAGCTCTTTCCAAAGAGAAGTTTTGCTTCCCGAGTCAATAAGGTCACCGTTCGCGAAAATTCCACTCGAATTCGGGCTGTTCTTGACGATGTCCTCGAGCATCAGTCTGAAATGATCTGCCGATTCACTTCTTCCTATGTGTATATCGCTCACCGACTGAAATTCGATGATAGGCGCGTCTGTCGGAAAATCGTATCCCGCGCCCTCTGGCAGCGCTACCTCAACGCATTCCTCGCTCATTCCAAATCTGTCGCTGTAGGTGTAGACCAAAAGCTTTGTAGCCTCAGCGGGAATAAGCGTATTTGGTGTCATTGTGTAGGTGAACTTTGTTGTCTCTCTGCTCGGGACCTTAAAACGCGCGAGTCTGGTGTAATCCTCAAGGATGCCATCTTCGTCTGCCCACCACATATAGATATCGTCCGCGTAGTGAGACTCGGGCAAAGTGATGGTCAGAGTACCGTCCGCAAGTCCGCTCGTCGCATCGTCAAGCTCGTAGGTCACCGCTGTCGGCGACTTGAGCGACGCATTCGGATCGTCGACTATGCTGATCTCGACAGATGCGAGTATCTTTCCCTGATCGCGCGCCTTTGAGAGCGTCAGATCGTCGGGGATAAGGTAAACCACGTAATCTCCCGCAGGGAAATTCATATACGGAGTGAGCACTTCAGCGCTTCCTCTGTTGGGCGCGCAGGTTATATCGTAATTCTCTACTATCTTGCTAACGTATTCCCACGCGATAGTTCCGCCCGTGGTAAGCTCCTTGGGCGCAATTCCTATCCAATCCTTACCCTTGGCGTTGTTGCTCGATGCGCTGACGAGAATCGCCTCACCGAGAGTGTAGGTCTCTTTGTTTGTGGAAAGCTTTGGCTCTGCCGCGCTTGCGGGAATAATAGCAAGTGCCGTTCCCAAAAGGAGCGCGATCACGATCGCCGTACTTATAGATCTTTTCATAGTCTCCTCCTTTACCGCTACGGGTACATTACAATTAAATTGTATAGCATTTTCCTGTTCTTGTCAAGCATTTTACCTATCTTTTTACAATTTCAGCACTTTTCACAAAACAAAAAGAGGCTGAATTTCAGCCTCTTTTTATCTTTCTGTTTTAGGCAGATCAACCGCCGAGATACGCTTCTCTTACCTTCTCGCTTGCCGCGAGCTCTGCGCCCGTACCCGAAAGCGTGATCGCTCCGGTCTCCATAACGTAAGCTCTGTCTGCGATAGCGAGTGCCTTTTCCGCGTTCTGCTCGACGAGAAGAATGGTCGTTCCGGTCTCGTTGAGGTGCTTGATCATCTCAAATACCTGCGAAACAAGGATAGGCGCAAGTCCCATCGAGGGCTCGTCAAGCATCAGGAGCTTGGGGTGGCTCATCATAGCTCTGCCCATAGCGAGCATCTGCTGCTCACCGCCCGAAAGCATTCCCGCCATCTGATTTTTTCTCTCCTCGAGTCTGGGGAAAAGCGAGTAGATATTGTCAAGGTCCTTTTTAACCGAGCTTCTGTCCTTGGACGTGTACGCGCCCATCACAAGATTTTCATAGACGTTGAGCTCTGCGAATATGCGTCGTCCCTCGGGAACCTGAGTAAGTCCGCCGCGCATGATCTTATGCGTGGGAGTTCCGACGATATTCTTGCCTTCAAAGAGGATCTCACCTGACTTGGGATGGATAAATCCCATAATGCTGTTCATAGTAGTGGTCTTACCCGCGCCGTTAGCGCCGATAAGTGTGACGATCTCTCCCTCGTTTACCTCAAACGAGATACCCTTAAGCGCGTTGATAACACCGTAGTAGACCTCTATATTCTTTACTTCAAGAAGTGCCATAGCGTCCTCACTTTCCGATATACGCTCTGACGACCTCGGGGTCGCTGAGCGCATCCTTGGTATTGCCCGACGCGATGACCGTTCCGAAATTGAGAACGGTTATGCGGTCACAAATTCCCGAAACGAACTTGAGGTCGTGCTCGATAAGCAGAATGGTAATGTCGTACTTCTCGCGCAGAAGCTTGACTGTCTGGCGAAGGTCCTCAGTCTCGTGAGGGTTCATACCTGCCGCAGGCTCGTCGAGGAGCAGGAGCTTGGGCTCGGTCGCGAGTGCTCTCGCGATCTCAAGCTTTCTCTGCTTTCCGTAGGGGAGATTGCACGCAAGCGTGTTTCTCTCGTCTGCAAGTCCGAATATCTCAAGTATCTCGACAGCCTTTTTCTTCATCTCTCTCTCGCACTTGAAGTGTCTGGGGAGTCTGAGCATGCTCTCGAGCATAGTGCATTTGAACTCGGGTCTGTTATGAAGTCCGACCATTACGTTACGGCGGACGGTCATATTGTTAAAAAGTCTGATGTTCTGGAAGGTTCTCGCGATACCCGCGTGGTTGATCTTCTCCTGAGAGAGCTTGCGGAGCTCGCGTCCGTTGAGGTAGAAGGTTCCCTCTGTCGGCTGATAAACACCCGTGAGGATATTGAACACGGTGGTCTTACCAGCGCCATTAGGTCCGATAAGGCCGTAGATCTCTCCCCTCTTTATCTGCAGATTGACGTCGTTTACCGCCTTGAGTCCACCGAAGGATATTCCGAGATTTTTTGTTTCAAGTACAATTTCACTCGTTTCGAGATTCTTTGCTCCAACTACAAATTCACTCATTACTTATCCCCCTTTGGCTTATCCGCCTTGTCTGCCTGAGGATCGTTCACTACGATATCGGTTGAGAGGATAGCGTCCATCTTGATCTTGGTAGGAACGACATCCCAACGGGAAGCGTCGTCGGAATCGTGCTTATTCTTGCTGAACTTGGCAAAGAGATTGCGGAGATTATACTTATCTCTGAAGTTCTTGAGTGCGGGCGAGTTGCTGTAGACAACGACTACGATAAGGATGAGCGCATAGAGCAGATCCTTGAGCACTGCAAGGTCTCCGGGGAGCTTTGCCTGAAGGAAGGAGTTGATGAGAGTAACAGCGGCAGCCGCGATAAGAGAGCCGGTGAGGTTACCCATTCCTCCGAGGACTACAATAACGAGCATCTCGATAGAGTAGTTATAGTTAAATGTGATGCTGCTTACATTAGGCTGTGTATAGCTGAACAACACACCCGCAAATCCTGCGAATATAGCCGCCACTATAAAGCCCACGAGCTTGTACTTTGTAACGTTAATACCTGTTGCTCTTGCCGCTATCTCGTTGTCGCGGATAGCAGTAATAGCGCGTCCGTGCTTACTTCTGATAAGATTCTGCACGACGAAGAGCGTGAGAAGCACCATCAAGAAGCAGATGATGAAGAGATACTTTCTGTCAAATCTCGGAGTCGGCAGACCGAGAGCTCCGCCGAAGCTTTCCGAGCTCGAATTGAGGAAGATAACTCGGACGATCTCACCGAACGCGAGAGTGGTGATAGCAAGGTAGTCGCCCTTGAGTCTGAGCGCGGGCAGACCGATGATAAATCCGCAGATACCTGCGCAAAGTCCGCCGACGAGCAGAGATGCCGCGAGAGCGAGAAGTCCGTTGCCGAGTATCGGAACGAGTATCGCGGATATCTTTCCTCCGAGGTATGCGCCCACGCACATAAATCCTGCGTGACCGATCGAAAGCTCACCGAGGAAGCCTACAACGAGGCTGAGAGACACCGCAAGCATCATAGCGATTGCGATCTGCTCAAGGTTTACCTGGAGAGATCTTTCAAGCGCACCTGCGAATGCAAGTATCGTAAATATCAGCGTAACTGCGCCGATGAGAATGTAGTTTATATAATGTTTCCACTTGATGTTTTTCATTATACCTTCTCCCTTCTCTTCTTACCAAGCAAGCCTGTGGGCTTAACGAGGAGAATTATAATGAGGATGGAAAACTCGATTGCATCGGTATAAGGCGCAATTGCGGGAACAGACTGCGCGAAGCACTCGATAACTCCGAGTAAGAGTCCTCCGACCATCGCACCGGGAATAGAGCCGATACCGCCGATAACCGCAGCAGTGAACGCCTTGATTCCGGGAAGTGCACCGAAGGTGGGCGTGATGCTGGGAGCCTTGAGCAAGAAGAAAAGGCTTGCAAGTGCCGCAAGTGCTGATCCGATGGCGAAAGTTATCATTATTATATTATTGACGTTGATACCCATAAGCTGCGCAGCTCCCTTGTCCTCGGACACCGCGATCATCGCGCGTCCTGTCTTGGAGAACTTAACAAAAAGGTTAAGTCCGATCATTACGATCATAGAGCAGATAAGGGTTATGATGGTACTGTAGCCTATTGCGAGGCCACCGATCTTGAGAGTACCGAGATTTGCGACAATGACGAATCTCGAAGCAGAGCCGAACGCGATCTGCGCCACGCTCTGAAGTAGGTAGCTGACACCGATAGCTGTGATAAGGACCGCAAGAGGCGATGCGCCACGAAGCGGCTTGTAGGCTACCTTTTCTATTACTATACCCACGACCGTACAGAAGATGATCGAAGCGATTATAGCTACGATCGGGTTGATCGGCAAAAAGAGCAGGATCATATATCCGCCGACCATTATTACGTCGCCGTGTGCGAAGTTAAGCATTTTTGCGATACCGTAAACCATCGTGTATCCAAGCGCGATCATCGCGTAGATGCCGCCAAGGCTCAGACCGTTTACGAGCGTAATTAAAAATTCCATATTAAATCCTTCTTCGTTACCTTAACAAACGATTGCCAATGCAAAAGCATCGGCAATCGTTAAAAGGGTTTGATCGAGTAGCTTATTTTACAAGCCTATCAGGAGTTAGCTTCCTTTACGATGTACTTGATAGCTTCCTTCTGAACAGTACCGTCAGCGCTCCAGGTGATGTGGGACTTCTCGTTGCCCTCAGTCTTACCTGTGATGCCTCTGAACTCGAAGGAATCGCTGTTGAATACTTCCTTAAGGATCTCGCAGAGATCGGAAGCGGAGGTGTTAGCAGCTACGTCCTTGCCGTTAGCCTTAGCAACCTTGAGTGCCTCAAAGATCGCGTATACGCAGTCGTAAGCAGCAGCGCCGAACTGGTTGAGGGGCTCCTTCTCCTCGTCGTAAGTAGCATTGTACTTAGCGATAAAGTCAGCAGCGGGACCCTCGGTAGCGGTGGAGTTGAAGTGAGAGAGATAAGAAACTTCCTGAGGAACGGTAGCGATGTCAAAGCCCTCGATAGCGTCAATGCCGTCGAAGCCGTCGCAGCCGTAGTAGACCTTAATGCTGTTCTCTACACCGTTAGCCTGAGTCATAAACTGAGATGCGGGGGTGTAGTAGATAGGCATAAATACGACCTCACAGTCCTTGAGGATCTGGATCTGAGAGTCAAAGGTGGAAGCATCACCGTTGAAAGAAGCGGTGGTTGCGGAGATGTCGCCGAAAGATGCATCGAGAGTCTTCTTGAAGTTATTGTAGATACCTACGGAGTACTCATCGTCGGTCTTGTAGAATACGCCGACCTTCTTGCCCTGGTAGTTCTCGTTGAAGAACTCAGCGGCAGCAGTACCCTGGTTGGAGTCTGCAAAGCACATCTGGTAGCCGTTTGCGAACTCGGGGATAGCATCACCGGTTGCAGAGGGGGTGAGGAAGAATACGTTGTCCTCGTTAGCGAAGCTCTTGTAGTTAAGACCGGGAGCAGTGGTTACGGTTCCGAGAGAAACCTGCATACCGCCCTCGTAGAGCTCTGCATAAAGGTTTTCAACGGTAGTAGCGTCATGCTTGTCGTCAAGCATAACAAAGTCGAACTTGATGCCGTCAAGGCCGCCTGCTGCGTTGATCTCGTCAACTGCGAGCTTGGCTGCGTTCTTAACTGCGATTCCGTAGATGGAAGCGCCACCGGTAAGAGATCCGGTAAGGCCGATCTTGATCTTCTCGTTGTCCTTCGCGGGATTGTCAGCGTTACAAGAGGTAAGGCTGAAAACGCCAAGGATCATTACGATGGAAAGAACAAGAGCAAAAAGTTTGGTTGAAAGTTTCATGATCTTTCTCCTTCGTGAAATTAATGAAAATTTAGCATCATAATGCTTAATGTATAAATTATACTCGGAAATGCAAGTTTTGTCAACACTTTTTTCACAATAAATATAAAAAAATTCATTTTTTTCTCACAAAACGCTCAGAAAAAAGGCAAATTTTGAAAATTTATACCTCATAAATTGCAAAATATGCATTTTCGGGCTCCACTTGCGCCGATTTTTCCATATTTTTCTTGAACTGTATCGCTCTCCGTTTTTTGCCCTTCTCTGCCGCGCGCTTGTCGGCGGTATATGATTTTTGTGTCGAATAATACAATTGAAAATCTTCATATAGAGCATTTTCAGTGGTTTACGCATCACCTCTTGTGATTATTTGTTATATCCGCCAATTCAGGCGCAACTTTATCTTTTTGATATATATTTTTTGATTATAAAAAACATCACAGTTGTATTTAAAACATTCCTTTAAAATAAAGGCTTTCCGTCCTCAATATTATAATATATCTCACAAAACAAGATCCCCGAGTTCTCGGGGATCTTTGTTCTATCCTATTTAAAATACTTTGAGAGATCAAGATCTTCGGGGATCATTTCCATTCCGTCAGCCTCATCAGCCGTGAGATCCTCAAGAAACCGCTCGACCTCGCCGCGATAATCCTCGTATTCCTGTTGTGACATATTGAATACCTTTTCATATTTCGGAAGCTTGAGTGCATCGGGCTTTGTGGCGATGATTATTCTGTAATCGCCCGTCGGAGTAACCTCCTTGCCGCCCTCGGTCACTTTCCGCAACTCAAGTGCGAGCTCACCCGAGCGGTCGCTGCAAGCGAAAAGTATTTCGGCATCGGTGTTTTTCCGCACCATAGGCTTCTCGAGCTCCTTGGCATATCTCTCCTCGACTGTCGACATAACGAACGCGAGCTCACGCTTGCCGTTATCGAAATCAATGCAGATCTCCTTGCCATCCATCCTGTAATATCCCTTTTTCGCATCCGAATACACGTAGCTGTCAAATTTTATCTTTGCGCTCGTTCCCGCCTCGGTCTCGGTCAGATCGTAGCCGAGATAGATCTTGCTCTTCTCATTTCCCACCGCGCTCTCTGCCGTGATGTCAATTTTGCGCTCGCGCGTGGGATCTGCGCCGAAATCCGCCGTAACGGTATTAAGAGCGGTGCCGTCGGAGATCTTAAGCTGAATTACGCTGACCGCTCTGCCGACGTAGCCGATAACGAGATCGAACTGAGCGCCGTCGTAGTTTGCCTTTAGCGAGTGTGCGAGCTTTCGGAGAAGCCTTGCAAGATCGTCACAATCCGAAACTCTGTATCCGAGGTAGTCGCCTATAAGTCCTGCCGCCTCGGTCTTTGCAAGCCGCTCGACCGCATCTTCAACCTTAGCCGATGGATCCTCAAATCTCTCTGCCGCATCCGAGAGAAATTTGATGATGTCATTCGTGTCAAAGCTGTAGATCTGCGCTCTCGCCTTTCTCGTCTCGCCGTTCAGCTTGATTCCGCCGTACGCAACACCGTACTCAGATAGCGCGCTGTCCTCAAGAACCGCGGAAAATTCGGAATAAAGGATAAACAGATCCTTTTTTATGCGTTCACTGTCCTCGGCAAGTGCCTCGAGTGTCTTGAGCTTTGCCTTGAATTCATCCTTTGTCAGCGCGTAGTCGCCGTCGTTTTCGTAGTAAAGCGCGGAATTTGTAAGCGACTCTTCGATATTCTCAAAAGAAATTCCGTAGCTCTTGCCCGAGTGGAGCTTATTCGAGCTGTACGCCATTCCCTTGTCGGTCATCGCGATGTCTATCTCGTAGCTGTCAAGTACAGCGCTTGCGATATATCCCTTAGCATCGTAGGAAAGCGAAAAACTCGCGTTCTCGGTATCTCCATCCATATTCCCAGCCTCAAGCGTGATCTTTCCGCCATCGATCAGCTTATCTACTCTGAACTCAGTGCCGATATCGAGCTTCGACTCCAGCGTGTTACCGAGCGCGGATGCGAAATTCGGAAAAAGGATAAAATGCGCAAGCGCCGCATACGCAACAGAGCCGATAAGCACAAGCGCGAGCAGGATCGACACACATATGATAAGAAGCTTCGGGAAACGCACCGCCTTCTTTACGACCGACACCGCAGGTTCTTTGTTCAAATTATTGTTTTCATCATTCATAGTCACACCTTTTTGTTATATAGATCAACAAGCTTCAATAAATTTTACAATTAGATTATAACATTATCTACAGTATTTGTCAAGCATATCCGTCTTTTTGCACTTGACGCAAAAAAGATTGCATTTTTTCGGATAACTATTGAAAAATCCCTCGATCTGTGGTATAATAATGAAGCACGAGCCTGCATAGTTAAATGGATATAATAGCCCCCTCCTAAGGGGTGAGCCTATCCGAAAAGATATACCGAAACACTATCGGGATAGACTCAAACACCATAAGGATGTTGTGGCCTAAATCCGCCAAACGCAGTTTTGTACACCTTTTGTACACCCAAGCGAAAATCACAATTAAATAGCATGCCTCCATAGTTAAATGGATATAATAAACCCCTCCTAAGGGTTAGTTATGGGTTCGATTCCCGTTGGGGGTGCCATTTTGAAATGTTTTTATAGTCTGCCATTTTCGCTTGAAAAAAGCACAGTTTTGTGGTATAATATCAGTAGATATATGTCCCTCGGAAAGGAGAAAATATGGCACTTGAAAACAAATTAAGAATACCCGATTCTGCAGAGCTTGCCCGTGAAGAAGAAAGAATAAGTAAAACACGCGCAATAGAACTTTTTGAAACTAATTTCCTTTCTTCTCTTAACCCGGGAACGTTTGATGCTCTTTCTAAAATACACGCTTTCCTTTTTTCTGACATATATGACTTTGCAGGTCAGATACGGACGGTGAACATAGCAAAGGGAAATTTTAGATTTGCTC
>JAGBIA010000070.1 GCA_017935225.1 Clostridia bacterium
CCTCCACCCGCGCGAGCTTTTGAAAAAGCTCGACCAAAACTTTCACACACGGTTTGTGCTATGCTTTTAATAAAATAAAACACACTTGTCGGGACGTAGGGTCCGACAAGTGTGTACCTTAGAAAAACAGCTTGTTATCAGATTTAAACCGCATAAAGCAGCCTTTGCTTTCCAAAAGAACTCCCTTGTGTAAAGTTCTTTGGCGCCACCTTTCTTTCAAGAAAGGTGGCAAAAAAACAAGGAAAAAGCAATACAAAAATGATAAAACTCACACAACCTTGTAGCCTGCGGTGGTAACGGCTGCTTTGAGGGTATCCTCGTTTACCGATTCCTTAGCGGTAACGGTAACGGTTTTAGTATCGAGGACGGCGTCCACCGACTTTACGCCTTTAACAGAGAGGAGAGCCTTCTCGACGTGAGCCTTGCAGTTGTTACACATCATACCCTCGACGGTAAGAGTTACAGTTTTGGTTTTTCCGAACATATCATTATCCTCCAAAGATTTATATATATAAATTTTTTTATATCTGAGTCTGAGAGAATTCATCACAACAAAGACCGATGAAACGCTCATAGCGGCAGAAGCGATCATAGGTGAGAGAGTGATAGAAAGCAGGGGATAGAGCACGCCCGCGGCAACGGGAATGCAAACGGCGTTATAAAACAGCGCCCAGAAAAGATTTTCCTTAATGGTTTTTATCGTGGCGCGCGAAAGACTTATCGCGCTTACCGCATCGGTGAGCGAATTTTTTGACAGCACTACGTCAGCGCAATCGATAGCGACCTCGGTGCCCGCGCCAATAGCAATTCCTATATCGGCAGAGGCGAGCGCGGGAGCATCATTTATGCCGTCGCCGACCATAGCAGTGCGCCCGAGAGCCGAATATTCGCGTATGATAGCCTCCTTATGCTCGGGCAAAAGCTTTGCCCGGCAATGCTCAATGCCGCACGCCTTACCAACCGCAAGTGCGCTGCGCTCGTTATCGCCCGTAAGCATTACGGGAGTGATGCCCATTCGCTTTAGCTCCTCGATCGCCTCCTTGCTGTCGGCACGTACTCTGTCGGCTATTGCGAGCAGACCGAGAGGTCTTGTGCCAAGGGCTACGGCAACCACGGTTTTTCCGCTCTCCTCAAGCTTGCTCATACTGTCTCTTAGCTCTTGCGTAAGCTCAATTCCGTGCTCGCTCAAAAGCTCGGGCGTGCCTATAAGACAGAGCTTGCTGATCTCGTTTTCGGTGATCTTAACACATATGCCCTTACCCGTCAGGGATCGAAAATCCGATGCCGAGGCAGTAGCGGGCGAATCAAGTCCGCGCGCACGCGCTTCCTCGCATATTGCGGCGGCGAGCGGGTGGCTTGACATAGACTCGGCGAGAAATGCGATTTTCAACAGCTCGTCCTCGCTGCAGCCGTTCGTTACAGTATCGGTAAGATAGGGGCGTCCCTCGGTGAGAGTTCCGGTTTTGTCGGTAAGAAAGAATTTTATCGAGTGAAGATTTTCAAGTGCCTCGGCACTCTTTATGAGTATACCGAGCCTTGCTCCGCGCGCAGTACCTACCATTACCGCGGTAGGAGTTGCCAGACCGAGTGCGCAGGGGCAGGATATAACCAGCACTGATACAGCACAGTTGAATGCCATTGAAAGATTGCGTGTTGCGATCGCCCATACGAGAGCGGTCAGTACCGATATTGCGATAACTGCGGGAACAAATATCGCGCTTACCTTGTCGGCAATACGCGCGATGGGTGCCTTGGATGCCGCCGCATCCTCGAGCAGAGAGATGATTTTTGAGAGCGTTGTATCACCGCCTACGCGCTCGGCGCGGATGCGGATATATCCGCTTTGCAGGGTACACACCGCGCGGACTCCGTCACAGACCGATTTTTCAACGGGAATACTTTCGCCGCTGATCGCCGACTCGTCCATCGCGCCCTCGCCCTCGATAACGGTTCCGTCTACAGGAACGGTCTCGCCTGCCTTGATCTCAACTATATCGCCGACGCGTATTTCGGATATTGGAAGCTCGACGAATTCTAAGTCGCGAAGCACCGATGCCGAATCGGGCATCATAGCAGCGAGCTTTCCGACCGCGCTTGCGGCGTTGGCACGCGCCTTGCCCTCAAGCGTTTTTCCGAGCGTGACAAGTGTCAGGATCATAGCCGCGCCCTCAAAATAGAGGTTATGGCGGTAGAATTCGACCGTTTCGGTGTCGCCTGTAAGCTCTCCTACAAGCATAAGCACCATAGCCACGGTGCCGTAGATAAGCGATGCCGACGAGCCTATCGCTATAAGCGAGTCCATATTGGGAGAGAGGCGGAAGAGCGCGGCAAAGCCGTTCTTGAAGAATTTGAAATTTATAATTACTACGGGCAGAGTGAGTAAAAGCTGAACGAGAGCGAACAGATATGGATGCTCGTGAAAAATGCCCGGCATATTGATTCCGACCATATGCCCCATAGCCACAACCATAAGGATCGCGCAGATAACAGCCGATGCTATCAGTCGGCGCAGACCGCTTCTGAATTCGTCGTCTGCGATGCTCTTTTGCTTTTTCGATCGCTCTCTGTCGGCTTCAAGTGTATATCCTGCCGCCTTGAGAGCTTTTTTTAGATCCGAGTAGAGCTTTTGCTCGTCTGTTGAATCGTCGACCGTGACCGTCAGCGAATTCGTTATCAGACTGACCGAAATATTTTCCTTTCCGCAGATCTTTGCCGCGGCGTGCTCTACGTGTGCAACACAAGCGGCGCAGCTCATTCCGCGGACGTCGTATCTTTTTTTCATACAGCCCCCTTTAGTGTATTTCTACACTTATTATACACCCTTGCCAAAAATATGTCAAGAGAGAGTTAGCATTAGCTAATTGATTTTTTTGCTTACTCAAGCTCCAAAACGAGCTTTTTGAAATAGCGTCCGCGCTCGGCGAAATTATCAAATCGGTCAAAGCTTGCCGATGCGGGAGAGAGCAGAACGCACCCACCCTTGACCGCGTTTTTCCGAGCAAGGATTACCGTATCCTCAAAGCTTTCGGCGTGAATTATCTCGGGGCTTCCGGAGTATCCCGCGTACTCAAGGAGCGCGCGCTCTATCTTCTCGGCGGTGTCCCCCGTAAGCACCAGCACTCTTACAGAATCGCACAGCTTTGGCGCGAGAGGGGAATAATCGAGCTTTTTGTCATATCCGCCGCAGATCAGTACAATATCTCTGCCCTGCAGAGCCGAGAGTGCGGCGATGGTTCGTGTGGGAGACGAATCGATAGATACGTTGATGTAATCGACTCCGTCAAGCGTGCGAACAGGCTCAAGGCGATGCTCGACGCCCGTAAACTCGCGTGCCACGGAAAGTAACGTATCGGTGTCGACGTATCGGTAGCAGAGCGCGATAGCGGTCATATAGTTTTCGATATTGTGCACGCCGGGCAGACGGATCTCTGAACAGTCGAGCAGAAGCTCCTCGCACTTGCCGTCGGATATGTATATTTTGCCGTCTTTTCGGTATATAGCGCGTGTATTTGGCAGGCTTTCCTTGATAATTTCGGCATATGAATTCTTTCCCGAGGAGAAGAATATCACTTCCTTATCGCCATGCCTTGCGATCTCAAGTCCGAAATCAAGGGTTGGCTTGCAGTCCGCGTTTACGACAAGTCTTTTAGTATTTTCGCCGACTATGTTCTTTTTCGCATTGAAATATTCTTCTTCATCTATATGCCAATTTAGGTGATTCGGAGAAATATTGGTGATTGCCGTGCAGACAGGGGAGCGAGCGGTACGCATAAGCTGAAAGCTTGAAAGCTCAAGCACGCACGCATCGTCCTCTCTCATCACGTTACAGCGATCAAGAAGCGGAGTGCCTATATTTCCTCCGACGAACACGCGGCGGCCCGCAGCTTCAAGGAATTTTCCGACAAGCGTGGTTGTCGTTGTTTTTCCGTCGCTTCCTGTTATCGCAAAGGTTGCGGCAGGGGTAAGATCAAGCAGCATTTCGATCTCTGAAGTAAGCTCGGCACCGCGACCGATAGCCGATGAGATGCCCGCAATATCGGGTCTTATTCCGGGTGAGCGGAATATTACGTCGGCATCGATATGATCAAAGCAATTTTTACCCGAAACAAATTTCACGCCGAGGTCAAGAAGCTTTTTTGCGCTCTCGCCAAGCGTCTCGGGAGTTTTTTGGTCGTACACGGTTATCTGTGCCGCGCTCCCAAGCGAAAGCAGGAGATCGGTGAGCGGAAGATTTGATACGCCGAGTCCGAGCACCGCGCATTTTTTATTTTTTATTTTCTGTCTCAGAGGTTCAAAGAGATCTGTCATAGCTACTCCTTAGAATAATTTATCCAACTATAATAATTATATCCTCAAATCCTTCCAAATGCAATAGCGAGTAAGAAATTTTTTGAAAAAGCCCTTTTCAAACGAGAGAAAATTTGGTATAATGTATACGTATATAATTTTTTAAGAGGTTGACATGGCAAAAAAAGAAACGGCAAATCAGAAATATAACGATCAAAGCATAAAAGCCTTAAAGGGAGCTGACCGTGTGCGTAAACGCCCGGCGGTTATTTTTGGCTCGGACGGTCTTGAGGGCTGCGAGCATTCATTCTTTGAAATACTCTCAAACGCGGTCGACGAGGCGCGTGAGGGACACGGAAACGAGATACTTGTTACCGCGTACAATGATCATTCGATATGTGTTGACGACAAGGGACGCGGAGTTCCGCTCGGATACAACGAGGCGGAGCAGAGATGGAACTGGGATCTTATATACTGCGAGCTTTATGCGGGCGGTAAATACGATAATAACGACGGAAATTCTGCATACGAGTTCTCTCTCGGGCTTAACGGACTCGGTGCCTGCGCTACTCAGTACAGCGCGGAATTTATGGACGTTTACTCCTATGACGGAACCACCGAGTCAAAGATCAGCTTTAAGAAGGGCGAGCCTGTAAGCGAGCTTGTAACACGTCCGCTTGAGAAAAACGAGCGCCGCACGGGTACGGTGGTTCGCTGGCGTCCCGACCTTGAGGTATTTACAGACGTAAAGATACCTCGCGAATTTTTCGTTGAGACTATGCGGCGCCAGTCGGTGGTCAACGCGGGAATTTCATTCCTGCTTAAATTCCAGGAGAGCGACGGAAAGTTTACCGATTACAAGTTCCTTTACGAGAACGGAATTTCCGACTATATCTCCGAGGTGGCGGGCGAGGGAAGTATGACTCAGCCTGTGCTGTGGCATCTTGAAACGCAGGGACGCGATCGTGCCGATAAGGACGAGTACAAGCTCAAGGCTGATTTCTCGTTCTGCGTATCAAATACCGTGAATATGCTTGAGTATTATCACAACTCGAGCTTTCTTGAGCACGGCGGATCTCCCGACAAGGCTGTCAAGCTTGCGTTCGTTTACGCGATAGACAAATATCTGAAGGGCGCGGGAAAGTACAACAAGAACGAGGCGAAAATAACGTTTGTTGATGTTGCCGACTGTCTTGTTTACGTCAGCAACAGCTTCTCTACTATGACGTCCTACGCAAACCAGACCAAGAAGGCGATCACAAACGAGTTTATCTGTGAGGCGATGACCGATTTCCTCAAGAAAAATCTTGAGATATATTTTGTGGAAAATCCTACTGCCGCAGAGGTCTTTGCAAATCAGGTGCTTGTAAACAAGCGAAGCCGCGAGAATGCCGAAAACACGCGCTTGTCTATCAAGAAAAAGCTGACGGGAACTCTTGATATTGCAAACAGAGTTGAAAAGTTTGTAAACTGTCGCTCAAAGGATCCCGCGATCCGAGAGCTTTATATAGTTGAGGGAGATTCTGCGCTTACCTCGTGTAAGCTCGGAAGAAACGCCGAATATCAGGCTATAATCCCTGTTCGAGGAAAAACTCTTAACTGTATGAAGAGCAGCTATGACAAGATCTTCAAGAGTGAGATCATCACCGACCTTTTGCGAGTTATAGGCTGCGGCGTTGAGATCGACGGTAAGATCAAGGGCGATATTACCGCATTTGATATGAATATGCTGCGCTGGTCGAAGATCATTATATGCACAGATGCGGATGAGGACGGCTTCCAGATCCGCACGCTTCTGCTGACTCTCTTTTACCGACTCCTGCCCACGCTTCTGCGCGAGCATAAGGTCTTTATCGCGGAGTCGCCGCTCTTTGAGATAACCTGCAAGGATAAGATATACTTTGCGTATAACGAGTTCGAAAAGGCAGAGATACTGAAAAAGATAGGAAATCAGAAATATACGCTGCAGCGTTCAAAGGGACTTGGCGAAAACGAGCCCGATATGATGTGGCAGACCACTATGAATCCCGAGACAAGACGTCTTATCTCGGTTACTCCCGCGGATGCCGCGCTGACCGAGCAAATATTCGATACTCTGCTTGGCGACAATCTGCCTGCGCGTAAGGAATTTATCTCGGCACACGGTAATGAGTATATGAAGGACGCGGATATTTAAGCGGTTAGCTTTTGTATCGAGTTTTCTCTGTTCTTTTCTTGAAAGAAAAGAACCAAAAGAACTTTACACAAGGAAGTTCTTTTGGAAA
>JAGBIA010000071.1 GCA_017935225.1 Clostridia bacterium
GACATATAAATCTTTGTTTGATCTGTAACCGAAAGCAACGGTTTCTCTCTTTGCCGGTAGGGGCGACCTGTGGTCGCCCGTTGTACTACAAAAGTAACTTTTATTTCAAGGCGGGCGACATAGAAATCTTTGTTTGGTTTGTAGTCGAAAACAACGACGCATATCTCGCTTGTAGGGGCGCTTCACGAAGCGCCCGAGTTGGAGCAAAAGTTACTTTGCGCCGTACAAACGGGCGATTCTTGAATCGCCCCTACGGATTCAGGTAGAAGATTTTTGTATGCCTAAAACCCTACCGACGATTACCGTCTTGCCGGTAGGGGTCGGCGCCTCACCACGACCCATTTTTGAGCACAATGATACTCAAAGGCTCTCCTTGAGGAGAGCTGGCGGTGTAACCGCCTGAGAGGTGTTAATGGTTGTTCGATTACAAAATGTACATTCGTCTATTATCCATATAAAATAACAAATCTAAAAAATTTTGTCATTGTGGTTCTCGGTTCGTCGGGGCGCCAACCCCTACCGACGAAATGGTAATCCTTCTTTCTCCAACAAACGCACGCACCACCTCTCCTTAATTCTCAATTTTTAACTTTTCGTTGCATTTTACATTTTATTTTCAAAGAAAAAGTCAAAAGAACTTGACTTTCTACGAAATAAGAGATATAATATATTATGTATGCTTTTGAGCGTACGAGTACCTCTTTTGCATCGGAGACCGCTATGAATAAAAATCTTTTAGCTGAAATAGAAAGAAGATTGCCTGACTTTTCCAAGAGCCAGAAGATCATCTCTAATTATATATTGCAGGACTACGACAAGGCGGCTTATATGACCGCATCCAAGCTCGGCGCCGAGGTTCACGTCTCCGAGTCCACCGTCGTGCGTTACGCCATCGAGCTCGGCTTTGAGGGCTACCCCGAATTCCAGCACGCGCTTCAGGAGATCGTTCGCACCAAGCTTACATCCTTTCAGCGTATGGAGGTCACAAACAACCTCATCGGCGACGGCGACGTGCTTACCAAGGTGCTGCTCTCGGACATCGACAAGATCAAGCGCACGGTTGAGGAGATCGACCGTGAAGCGTTTGACGAGGCGGTAGACTCGATCGTCAATGCGAAGCATATCTACATCCTCGGTCTTGGCTCGGCATCGGTGCTCGCAAGAGCGCTCAACCACAGCCTCCGTATGATCTTCGACGACGTCAAGCTCATTATGGCATCCTCGGCAAACGAGATCTACGAACAGACTATCAGCATCGGAAAGGGCGACGTTATGATCGCCATCAGCTTCCCAAGATATTCAAAGAAGGTCGTCAACACAGTCGCCTTCGCAAAGAACTCGGGTGCGGGAGTCATCGCACTCACCGACAGCGCAGCCTCACCCATCGCTTCTCACGCAGATCAGGCTCTCTATGCACGCAGTGATATGGCATCCTTCTCGGACTCGCTCGTAGCTCCCCTCAGCGTGATAAACGCGCTCGTCGTTGCGGTCTCGAGAAAGAAGCAGGACGAGCTCACCGTAAGACTCCACCAACTCGAGAAGATCTGGGAAGAATACAACGTCTACGACACTAATCAGAGCTGATATGGCAGAGATCAAAAGCATCGGAGTTGCCGTCATCGGCGGCGGTGCCGCAGGACTTATGGCGGCTATCAGCGCATCTAAAATGGGTGCTGACGTCACACTTTTTGAAAAAAACGACCGCTTCGGCAAAAAGCTCGCTATTACGGGCAAGGGCAGATGCAACGTGACCAACGATTGCACGGTAGAGGAATTTCTGCAGAACGTACCGACAAATCCGCGCTTTCTCTACAGCGCGCTCGGTCGCTTCGACACGGCTGACACCAAGGATTTCTTCGAATCGGCAGGTGTTCCGCTCAAGGTGGAGCGAGGCAGACGCGTTTTTCCGGTGTCGGACAAGGCTGACGACATCGTCAAGGCGCTCGTCCGCGAGGCGAAAGCGGCAGGTGTCCGTACGGCATTCGAGAAGGTGCTCTCGATAAACTCGGCTGACGGCAAGGTCAGCACAATTACGACCGATAAGGCAAGCTACTCGACGGGAGCCGTAATAATCTGTACGGGTGGAAGATCCTATCCGCGAACGGGCTCGGACGGCGATGGCTACGCGTTCGCAAAGGCTCTCGGTCACACCGTCACTCCCCTTCTCCCCTCTTTAGTTCCAATGACCTCGCAGAGCAAGCTCTGCCCGTCGCTTCAGGGGCTCTCGCTCAAAAACGTGTCGCTCTCGATCGTCGACAGGACGAGCGGAAAAGAGGTATATTCCGACTTTGGCGAGATGATGTTCACGCACTTCGGACTGACAGGACCTATGATCCTCTCGGCATCCGCGCACATCCCCGACGCGCCGAGCGGAAAATACGAGGCTCACATAAATCTCAAGCCCGCGCTCGACGAGAAAACTCTCGACGCGAGAATTATCGCGGACTTCAACAAATACGCAAACAAGGACTTTGTCAACGCGCTCTCGGATCTGCTTCCGCAGAAGCTCATCCCCGTAGTTATCTCGCTTTCGGGTATCGATGCGCGCAAAAAGGTCAATTCTATAACCAAAGAGGAGCGTCACGCGCTCGGCGACGTGATCCGCTGTCTGCGCATCTCTATCTCGGGCTTCAGACCGATCAACGAGGCTATCGTCACAAAGGGCGGTATCTCGGTAAAGGAGGTCAACCCCAAGACTATGGAGTCAAAGCTCTGCCAGGGGCTCTACTTTGCGGGCGAGGTGCTTGACGTTGACGCGTACACAGGCGGATACAATCTACAGATCGCGTTTGCCACCGGAGTTCTCGCAGGCGAGAGCGCGGCATTCGCGACATTATCTTAAAATAATAAGCTCCCCCAGAATAAATTTCGGAGGTTTTTTATGTTTCATATCGCAATAGACGGCCCCGGCGGTGCGGGCAAGAGCAGCATCGCAAAGGCTGTTGCAAAGAGACTTGACATTCTTTACGTCGACACCGGCGCGCTCTATCGCACGGTAGGTCTTTTCGTCAAGCAGAATAATACCGATCCCAAGAACGCAGAGGAAGTGGGCGCGCTCCTTCCCTCTCTGTCGATATCCGTTAAATACGAGGGTGGCGCGCAGGTGGTATACCTCAACGGTGTCAACTACGGCGATGCTATCCGCACGCCCGAGATGTCGATGTACGCATCCGCCGTCTCTGCCATCCCCGCGGTCAGAGCATTCCTGCTCGAGACACAGAAGGAGATCGCAAGACACAACAGCGTAATAATGGACGGCCGTGACATCGGAACAGTCATCCTTCCCGACGCGGACGTCAAGATATTTATGACCGCATCCCCCGAGTGCAGAGCTATGCGCCGCTACAACGAGCTTGTGGCAAAGGGACAGAACGTAAAATACGAGGACGTGCTTGCCGAGATGAACAGCCGCGACAACGCGGACAGCTCGCGCGATATCGCACCCACCAAGGCGGCTGACGACGCGGTGCTGTTTGACAACAGCGAGCTCGACTTCGAGCAGAGCGTAGAGGCTGTCATCGCGATAGTCAGAGAAAAGGTCGGAGACGAAGCAAATGGCTAAAAATAAAAAAGAGAAAAAGCAGCGAGGAACGCGCGCGTACCGCATAATCTACGCGATATTTGCGGGCATCGTCGGCGTGATCTTCAACTATAAGATAGTAAACAAGGAAAAAGAACCCGACAAGAGCGGATTTATTGTGTGTGCAAACCACGTTTCCGCTACCGACGCGATAGCACTTTGCTACGCGTTCAGAAAAAATCAGGTTCACTTTATGGCAAAAAAGGAGCTGTTCAAGATCCCCGTGCTCGCTCCGCTGATAAGACTTCTCGGTGCGTTCCCCATCGACCGCGGCGGCAGTGACGTCGGCGCGATAAAGAATGCGGTCAACCTCGTATCCGAGGGCAACGTGCTCGGCATCTTCCCGCAGGGACACCGATATCCAGGCGAGGACCCCAGAAAAACTCGCACAAAGAACGGTATGGCTCTCATCGCCACAAAATGTCAGGCAGATATAGTTCCTGTCTACATCGGGCGCAAGAACAACCGCTTCAGACTCTTCCGCAGGACCTACATCGTACTCGGGGATATCATTCCCTACGAGTCCTTCGGCTACGATCACGAGGGTAGCGGTGAATACGCGAGAATCACCTCGATCGCGTTTGACAGGATCTGCGACATCGGCGAGCAGTTCGAGAGCGAGCTTGCGCAGAAGAAGGCAAAGAAGAAAAAATAAGGAAACGGTAGAGCGATAATGGAAATAACCGTAGCAAAAAACGCAGGTTTCTGCTTTGGAGTCAAGCGCGCGACCGACAGCCTTGAGGAACGCATACTCAAGAGCAAGGGCGGCGAGCGCATCTTCACGCTCGGAACGCTTATCCACAACGGCACGTACAACGCGATGCTCGAGCAAAAGGGCGTGCGCGTGACCTCGATCGACGAGGTAGAATCTTTAGCCGCGAGCGCGACGGCGGACTCGCCCGTGACCGTGTTCATCCGCGCGCACGGAATTCCTCTCGAGGACGAGCAGAGACTGCGCCGCTTTCGCGAGCAAAACGAATTTTTTGACTATGTCGACTGCACCTGCCCGTTCGTAAAAAAGATCCACAACATCGCAAAGGAGCACTCGGGAGAGGACAGTATCTTCCTGCTTCTCGGTGCCGAAGATCACCCCGAGGTCATCGGAATTATGAGCTGCTTCGCGGGAGAAAAATACGTTTTTGGCAGCGCAGACGAGCTCGAGGAAGCACTCGAAAAATGGCTTTTCGTCAAAATAGACAATAAAACACCGATTTTGGCCACTCAAACGACGCAAAAACTGTCAGAATGGAGAAAAGCACAAAAAGTTTTAAAAAAAGTATGTACAAATGCGTTAATTTTTGATACAATATGTAGTGTTACTGACTTGCGGCAAAAAGAAGCCGCTTCTCTGAGCGCGAAATCCGACCTGATGATAGTCATCGGCGGAGTCGAAAGCTCCAACACGGCAAAGCTGTTTGCCGTCTGTAAAGAAAATTGCCCGCATACTCTCCGTATTGAAAGAGCGGACGAGCTTGCGGTAAACAATTTAATAAAAACGTCAGCCCACACGAAAGTGGGCATAGCCGCGGGGGCCTCAACCCCGTCAGGCGTAATTCAGGAGGTATACAACAAAATGAGCGAAATGAATGAAAATTTCGAAACAATGCTCGCAGAATCTTTCAAAACTTTAAATACAGGAGACATCGTTACCGGTACCGTAACCTACGTAACCGACGCTGAACTTCAGCTTGACGTCGGCGCACAGGTAACCGGCATTATCAAGGCTGAGCAGATTACAGACGATCCTTCTGTAAAGCTTACTGAGCTCTATAAGAAGGGTGACCAGATAGAAGGTCGTGTAGGCAGAGTAAGCGACATCGAGGGCATCGCAGAGCTCTCCAAAAAGGCTGTTGACAGCGCAAAGAACTGGCAGAAGATCGTTGCTCTTTCCGAGTCCGGAGAGATCGTTGACGGCAAGGTAGTTGAGATCACCAGAGGCGGCGTAAGCGCACTCGTTGGCGCGACCAAGGTGTTCGTTCCCGCATCCCAGACCGGTGTTCCGAAGGACGGCGACCTCGCTGTTCTCAAGGGACAGGACGTTCAGCTCAAGATCATCGAGATCAAGGGCAACAAAGCAATCGGTTCTATCCGTGCTGCTAAGAGAGAGATCCGCCGCGCAAACGAGGCTCTCTTCTGGGAAGCAATCGAAGAGGGTAAGGTATACACCGGTACCGTTAAGAGCCTCACCGCTTACGGCGCGTTCGTAGATCTCGGTGGAGTTGACGGAATGGTACATAAGTCCGAACTCTCTTGGAGACCCGTAGCTAAGGCTGCTGACGTTGTTTCTGTTGGCGACGTTATCACCGTTTTCGTTAAGAGCTTTGACGCTGAAAAGAAGAAGATCTCTCTCGGATACAAGACCGAGGAGACTAATCCTTGGCGCATCTTCACCACCAACTACGCAGTTGGCGACGTTGCGTCTGTTAAGATCGTAAGCCTTATGACCTTCGGTGCGTTCGCACAGGTCATTGACGGAGTTGACGGACTTATCCACATCTCCCAGATCGCACAGAAGAAGATCGGCAAGCCTGCTGACGTTCTCGAGGTTGGTCAGGTAGTTGACGTTAAGATCATCGCTATCGACGAAGAGAAGCAGAAGGTAAGCCTTTCTATCCGCGCACTTCTCGACGAGGCTCAGGCTGAGGCCGAGGCTATGCCCGAGGAAGTAGTTGAGGAAGCTGCAGAAGCTACCGACGCTGAGTAATTTGAACAAAATTATCAATAGATCTCCCATCCGTAAGGGCGGGAGATCTTTTGTTTTTGGAATGAATAATGAATATTGAATAATGAAAAATGAATAATTTGGCGGTAGGTGGGGGCTCCCATACCGAAATATCGGTTATCTCCACACATCCGTCTGTTGACGGAACAATGATGTAAATCAAACAATGGAAGACCCTCCCGAAAATATCGGTTATTGCCGTACATCCGTCTGCGCTCTTTTTTGCACAACGCAAAGAAACCAAAAGGCTCCCTGCGGACATGTCGCAAAGCGACTGTCGAGTTTGCAAGCAAACATCGAGGAGCTCCCGAGGAACGAGGGTGAGGGAGAGTGCGTACACAAAAAGATTTGATAACTCGGCGATAAAGAGATCTGAACCGTTCTTTTCGCAATCTCCTCCACCGCTTCGCGGAGCCCCCTCTCGGAGGGAGCCTTGGGAGAGATCATCGCCGC
>JAGBIA010000072.1 GCA_017935225.1 Clostridia bacterium
ATGAAGCCGACTTGAAAATAGGAAAAAACAAGGAGTCTTGGGCACGCGCTACGCGTTCGTGCTCAAGACGACTATGTTTTTGACCGAATTCTTTTCTTTCAAGAAAAGAACAGAAAAACAACCCCAAAAACTAACTTAATAGCTAACTATCAGTTAAAGTAGTAAGGCTTGCCGGTCTTAGCGGACTCGTAGATACCCTCGAGGATCTGAGTTACGCAGTAAGCCTGCTCGGGACGGGTAACGGGGACGGTATCGTTAATGATAGCGTTGATCCACTGACGAGCCTCGCGAGTTGCGGGATCTTCGCCTGCTGCGCCGTCGTTGAATGCAACTCCGCCTGCTGCGAAGCTGGGCTTCATAACGGTCTGTCTGCCGCCTCTTACGAAGTTGAAGCGGAGACCGTCGTTCATATCTGCGCCTGCCTTAGTACCGCAAAGGGTGGTTACAGCCTCGCGAACGTCGAGAGAGTTGAGTGCCCAAGAGGACTCGAGAACGATAGTTGCGCCGTTCTCCATAACGATAAATCCGAATGCGGAATCCTCAACGGTGAACTTCTCGGGATCCCAGTCGCCCCAAGCGTTACCTGTCTGGGTATCGTTGTTGAGCTTGTGGAAGGTGGTACCAACGCAGTACTTGGGCTTATAGTTGTTCATAGTCCAGAGAGTGAGGTCGAGAGCGTGAGTTCCGATATCGATGAGAGGACCGCCACCCTGCTCGTACTCGTTGAGGAATACGCCCCAGGTAGGAACAGCTCTGCGACGGATAGCAGTAGCCTTTGCGTAGTAAACGTCACCGAGAGTGTCAGCCTCAGCCTCAGCCTTGAGGTAGAGAGAGTCATCGCGGAAACGGTTCTGATATCCAATGGTGAGCTTCTTGCCTGTGCGCTCTGCAGCGTCGAGCATCTTCTTTGCCTCAACAGAGTTGATAGCCATAGGCTTCTCGCACATTACGTGCTTGCCAGCCTCGAGAGCGTCGACAGTGATAAAGCTGTGAGAGCGGTTGGGGGTACAAACGTGAACTACGTCGATGCTCTCGTCCTTGAGAAGCTCCTTGTAGTCCTCGTAAACCTTTGCGTCGGGAGTACCGAATTTCTTTGCAGCAGCCTCTGCGCGATCAACGATAATATCGCAGAATGCTACCATTTCGCACTGGCTGACCTTAGCCAGAGAAGGCATATGCTTACCGTTTGCGATACCGCCGCAACCGATAATACCAACTTTAAGTTTCTTTTCCATAGTGATTACTCCTTTGTTTTTTATTTTAAAAATAAAAATATTCAACTGAAATAATTATAACGCACAAAAGCGAGATTGTCAAGAGAATGCAAAAGAAAATAAAGATTTTTCGCATAGAAAGCGAGCTATCGTGCCAAAATGGATATAGAAAATTTTTCGGAGGGATTTATGAAGATCAAAATGATTGCGGCGCTTCTCATTCTCGCGCTCACGCTCAGCACGCTTCTCGGCTGTGCGGGAAAGAAGGATGACGCCGACGTTCACGTTTTTTATTACACCTACAGCGACCCCTATATCTCGACCGTGCGCGCGTCCTTGGACAAGGCGCTTGACGGCGCGGGGATAAAATATCAGGATCACGACTCGAACAACAACCAGACCACGCAGACCGAGCAGGTGCAGACCGCCATCACCAAGGGCGCGAAGCTGCTCATCGTCAATATCGTCACCACGGGCTCGGACGACGCGGCGAGCGGAATAATCTCGCTTGCAAAGGACGCGGGAATTCCTGTCATCTTCTTTAACCGCGAGGTCTCGGACGGAATCGTCAAGAGCTACGATAAGTGCGTATTTATCGGCACCGACGCGAGCGAGGCGGGCAAGCTTCAGGGCGATATGATCGGAGATTACGTCGTGAAGAATTACGATAAGATCGACCTCAACGGCGACGGCGAGATCTCATACGTGCTCTTTATGGGCGAGAAGGGAAACAATGAGGCTATCTACAGAACCAAATATTCGGTAGAGAACGCGGATAAGAAGCTCGCGGCGGCAGGTAAGAAGGCGCTCAAATTCTACGACGCGTCGAATAAGGATAAATATTTGCTTGACCGCGACGGAAAGTGGTCGGCGCAGGCGGCAAACGAGTATATGACGACGATTCTTTCCTCGCACAGCACCGCGAATAAGAATATGGTCGAGCTCGTGATCTGCAATAACGACGGAATGGCAGAGGGCGCGATCTCGGCGCTCAGCTCTGCGGGATACAACACGGGAGCAGAGGGCGCGACCACGATCCCCGTGTTCGGAGTCGACGCAACCTCGGCGGCGCAGGCGCTGATACGCGGCGGCAAGATGGCGGGCACGATCAAGCAGGATGCCGAGGGAATGGCAGAGGCGATACAAAAGTGCGCCAAGAACGCGATGGACGGCAAGGGCTTGCTCGACGGAATGGAGGATTACAACATTGACTCGGGCGTGGATAAGGTCAGAATTGCGTACGCGGTCTACCTCGGAGAGTGAATAAGTTGAAAATTGAGGCGCGCCGCACGTTCGTCTGTTGACGGAACAAAAATGTCTCACCGGTAGGGGAGGGGCTTGCTCCTCCCTACGATGGTGTATCGGTTATCGCCGCACGTTATTATTGAATGTAGGGGCGACCACAATGTTTTCGAAGAAAACTTGCAGGCTTGCCATGTGGTCGTCCGCAATATCGGTCACCGCTTTTCTTCTTTAAGCGGTCATCCTGAGCGGAGCACGGCGATATTGTAAAAAGAAGAGGCACAAAACCTTAAATCCGTGCGGAGTCGAACCTTTTTTGACGGGGTAGTCAAAAAAGGCGAACAAGCAGCTTGCCTGCGCAGTGAGGGATCTACAAAAAGGTTATATGTAACCCTTTTCGTATCAAAAGTAACTTTTAAGCAAAAAGGACAATATAGATCGAAGTAGATCCCGAAAATTGTCTTGACAATTTTCGCTTTTG
>JAGBIA010000073.1 GCA_017935225.1 Clostridia bacterium
CTATGGCAGACACCGCTTTTGTGCCGTTTTCGTTTTATTCTTTCCATTCCATAAAATTGAGCTTCTCGCCTTTCTCGTTATAAGTCACAATCGCGTAAGGGGATGCAGAGATATCTATGCGCGCGCCGAGGATATCGACCTCGCACTCGGTACTCTTTCCGTCGCTCTCGTAGGCTCTGAGCAGGATCTCCTCACCGTCCTCGCTCTTTTTGATCGCGCGTACGCACAGATCCTCTGCTGCGCCGCTAAAGCCGCAGAAGCGCTCGGGAAGCGCGCCGTGATGGAAGCTTACATTTATAACTCTCGCCGGGGAGTTGAGCAGAGCGGCGCGTCGGTTTGCGTCGGACGCGCTGACGTAGGGGAATATCGAATAGGTCGTGCGCCTTATTCCTTGCTCCATATAGCTGTAGCGACCGTCGCGAATTCCAAAATGGTCGGCAAAGATCGCACCGCGAAGCACGGTCATTCTCACCTGATCATTAGTTGAATCGTAGCCGTATTTTCCTATATTAGCCACACCAAGTCTGCCCGATGCGAGCCACTTCGAGAATGGCTCTTCTCCGCACGATAGCGGTCGCTCGATGCTTCCGTATGGAATATCACAGCGCAGGCTGTCTTTTGCGGGGAAGCAGAGCTTGAGCGCCTTGTTCTTACCCCTGAAGTCTGCCTCAAGCTCGACCTTCAGCTCGTCCGAGTCGGCATAGAGCTTGTAGTCACGCGCAAGCGTGCAATCGTCGCATCGAAGCGTCACGCGCAGAGCGCCGCAGACCTCGCCTTCCTCAAGCACCGTGAACTCAGGGTCGACAAATGTGTCGCAGACCTCGCCAAGATCAAATCTGTTGTGCGCCCAGGTGTCGCACTTTGTCTCGTCGGTGAGCACCGCGCCAAAACCGCCCTCTGCTATCAGACTGCCGTCTTTCTTCGATATTATCCTTGCTATCTCGCCGCTCGCACAGTCAAATTCCACGCGGATCCTCGAGTTCTCAAGCGAGTGCTGACTTGTGCGAACGTTCTCAAACTCGCTCGCCTCTCTGCCGGTGTAGGTGCGATAAAGTCTGTATCCGAACGCGGGAACTTCAGCTAAAAACTCGGTCTCGTAGAGGTCCCAATCTCCGTTGGTTGCTTCGCCGCGTATGAGCTGGAATGGGATCTCGCGTCCTTCCTCATCGGTCATATAAGAGCATTCGACGCGACGGCGCACGGGAGTCTTCACGGGAAACGCGTGCGGATTGAAAACTATTATCGGCGTGCCGAGAGTATCGTGCTCCCACACGAGGAAGTGCTCCTTGTGCACCCTGCTGGGCTCTTCTCCCCTTGCCGTCTCTACCTTCATGGCGATCGCCTGCATCGCGCCGTTGATCTCCTGCTCGGTCACGCTCATTATCTCACCAAGCTGATAGATCGCGTCGCGGTAGGCGCTCTCGATCGCACAGCCCGCGAGAATGTCGTGGAACTGATTGAAAAGCAGATTTCGCCACATCTTCGAGAGCTTTTTCTCGGGGTATTTGTAGCCCGCAAGTCTGTGCGCAAGCAGGCAGATGCGCTCTGTTGCAAGCAGATTTTCCTCGCACCTGCGGTTAAGTTCCTTGATCTCGCTCATCGCGCTGTAGCAGCCGCGCGCGTGGTGCTGAAGTTCGGTGTCGACAACAGGAAGAGCCGTGTTTCCCGAGTTGTCAAAAAAGTCGTCCACGCCCGAGAAAACGTAGTTCTCGCGCATATTCTCTCTAAGAGTGGAAAGCAGGCGCGCGCTCGGTCCGCCGCCGTGGTTGCCGATTCCGAAGAACGACATTCTTGCCACTCCGTCCTCGGCAGTTTTGTCGGCGGTCTCGTGGATCCTGTAAATATCCTTTTCGAGCAGCGCGTAGTAGAATATTCTGCTCGCCTCGACCTCACTTCCGTCGTCGGCGCGCCATATGAAGTTATCAAATCCGAGCGGATGCTCGTTCTCATCCGGGCGCATAAATACGTAGCGCGACATTCCGCC
>JAGBIA010000012.1 GCA_017935225.1 Clostridia bacterium
GCTTTGCGTCATGAATTGAAGCCTGACGGCTTCATGATTTGAAAACTTTGTTTTCATGAATTGAATTGCTATACTTTATCATGCCGAAGGCAATTCATGAACGAAGTTCAATTCACGGCGCAAGCCAATTCATGCCATTTAGGGCAATTCATTATGGGCACGCTCGAATAACTTATGTTAATCCTTCGTTATCGCGCGTGCCCATTCGCTTGAAGTGCGTTTTTTGAGTTATATTTTCTTGGTGAGGTCGACTGCCCATGAGCCATGCGCGACGATGACCGTTCCGAGAACTGCTTTGAGAAGATCTATTCCCTGAACAGAGAGATAGACTATAACTATCGGCACTGACGTGAAGTTCGCGAGTATGAATGCGAGTAGGACGTTTACGCACCACGCATATCCCGAGTCAAAGAGGAAGACCGTGATAGTCTTACCGCCCGAGCGTATGGTAAAGTAGCAAGCGTTCATATAGGCGTGTATGGGTGCGGCGAGTGCTATTACAAAGGTGAGAGACGTTGCAAGCGAGCGCACCTCGTCTGTCGTGTTGTATATCTGCGGAAATACTACCGCTAAGGATGCGACCAGAATACTGCACAGAATTCCCATTCCGAGCGAGAAGGTGATCATCTTGCGCGCTGCCGATCTTGCCTCTTCGACGTCTCCTGTGCCGAGTATATGACCAAGCATAAGTGCGATAGCCGAGCCGACTGCGAGGAAAAGCACCGAGAAGGTGTTGAATACCGTATTAGTTATGTTCATCGCAGACACAACGGCAATTCCTCTTACCGAGTAGCACTGAAGCAGAGTCGCCTGCGCCGATGCCCAAAGTGTTTCATTGAGCAGGAGCGGAAATCCTTTTTTCATTATAGCCTTAAGGAGAGAGAGCGGAACGTAGAGCGAGCGGTAGACTCTTCTGATGAACTCGCACCTGTCTTTATGCGTGTGTGTCCATATGATGATAAACGCGCATTCGGTAAATCTCGATATAACGGTAGCGATAGCCGCACCCTCTACTCCGAGAGCGGGCGCACCGAGTTTACCGAAGATAAGCACGTAGTTGAACGCGAGGTTCACGCATACACCCACGATACCTGCGGTCATAGGCTGAACGTTGTGCCCTACCTCGCGCAGAGTGCTTGAGTAGACCTGAGTCAGCGCGAACGGAAGAAGTCCGATCAGCATAATGGCGAGGTATTCCTTCGCGTATTTGAGTGTGAGCGCGAGGTCGCCCGTCTCGCTTCCCTCGTGCAGATAGAGCGATATAAGCGGCTCGCCGCAGCAGATAAAGAGTACGAGCGCACCGGTTACGATGATCGCGATGCTGTAGAGCTTAAATCTGAATGTATGGCGGACGCCCTCGTGGTCACCCTTGCCAAAGAACTGAGCGCCGAAGAGTCCCGCGCCTGAGATAGTTCCGAAGATGCAGAGGTTGAAAACGAAGATGAGCTGATTGACGATAGAAACGCCCGACATCTGCTCTGTGCCGACCTGACCGACCATTATGTTATCAAGTAGGCTTATAAAATTTGTGATAGCGTTCTGCACTAAGATCGGGAGCATTACCGCGATCAGATGCTTATAGAACGCACGGTCACCAAAAAACTTTTTTATGTTCATAGGAATTCACTTTCGGGTATTTATTCACATCTGAAAAAGAGTGTATATTCGTTGCAATATATAATAAAGGCATCCCTTTGCATTGATGCGTGAACTTCCCTTTCTCCAAGGGTCACGTCATAATTGCATTTGTTCTTTGAAGCAAACAGCGTAGTCTTCTCATAGCTTCCGCTATAACTTTTACTGTTTGTCTCGTCGGTTATAGTGATCTTGCCGTCCTCAAAGGTGCATCTGACCGTAATAGGCTTCGAGAGTCCGTAAAGCGGTGTGTTGAGATCCTCGTCAGAGAGCTCGCACATTTGCGGATCGTGAGCGACTACGTGCATAAAGTTCTCGGTCGTAAGCGAGTACACGAATTTGGGCTCGTTGTGATCAAGCGGATCGTACTGCATCCCCAAAACGCAGAAGGTGATCGCAAAGACGACGCTGATGACGCACGCCGCGACGATGGCGACAAGAGTTATTCTTTGTTTAGGATCGGTGTTTTTCATACTTTTCCCTCCTATGCAAACAAACTACGCCAATTATACCATACAACTCAAATATTGTCAAGAAATTAAAAGTTTTTTATTGCATTTGGGGTACTTTTATGGTACAATATAGAAAACACACATAAGGAGAATATTATGCTTTCTTTTGAATGCGATTACATAATGGGTGCACACCCGAAAATTCTTGAAAATCTTATAAAGACCAATATGGAGACGATGTCGGGCTACGGCAACGATCCCTACACCGCGTCGGCAAAAGAAAAGATACGCGCCGCTTGTCAGAACGACGAGGTCGACGTTCGTTTTCTCGTTGGCGGCACGCAGACTAATAAAATAGTTATCGACTCGATGCTTGCAAAGTACGAGGGCGTTATTGCCGCTACCACGGGACACATCAACGTTCACGAGTCGGGAGCGATCGAGGCATCGGGACACAAGGTGCTCGCTCTTCCCGCGCGTGAAGGAAAGCTTGACGCGGCAGAGGTCGAGAAATACCTTGAGAACTTCTGGGCGGACGGCACTTGTGAGCACATGGTGCTGCCCGGAATGGTGTATATCTCTCACCCAACCGAGTACGGCACTCTCTATTCTCACGCGGAGTTGAAGGCGCTCAAGGCGGTCTGCGAGAGATACGAGATACCGCTCTTTATCGACGGAGCGCGCCTCGGATACGGACTTATGAGCAAGCGCACCGACGTGACGCTCTGCGACCTCACGCATCTGTGCGACGTTTTCTACATTGGCGGCACTAAGGTAGGCGCGTTCTGCGGAGAGGCTGTGGTGTTTACCCACAACAACGCACCCAAGCACTTTTTCACGACGGTAAAGCAGAACGGCGCGCTTTTAGCTAAGGGTAGACTCCTCGGCGTGCAGTTTGACACTCTCTTTACCGACGGACTCTATTTTGAGATAAGCAAAAACGCGATAGATATGGCTGAAAAGCTCAGACAGATGTTTATCTCGCGCGGATATTCGCTCTTTATCGACTCGCCGACAAATCAGCAGTTTATCATCATTGAGGACAGTCGACTTGAAGAGATCAAAAAGCAGGTGCGCTACGACTATTGGGAAAGATACGACGATACGCGCTCGGTGGTCAGATTTGCTACAAGCTGGGCGACGACGGACGAGGATCTTAAGAAGCTTGCGGAAATAATTTAACATCATATAAAATCATCCCCGACAGACCCAAAATCTGTCGGGGAATTTTTTATATCCAATATTCTCTGAATAAAAAGCTGCACAATAAGCACAACCCAATGAGAGCAATCAACGGAATTAAAATAAGCAGCAGTCTCAATATAATCCTTATAGGTTTGCTCGGGTGCTTTTTTATTCTGTTTGCCAAACGATCATATTTTGATTTAAAAGGAATACACAATAGAGACAATATCAATTCCAAAATATTTTCCATACCATTTTAGTTTAACATTCCTCCGCTATAAACTGTATAACTCCTGCAGACCAGCCGTGGCAAAGGCTATGGCGATAGCCGATATAGCAGAATGCGCCAAAGTCGCCGTGGATATCCTTCTTATCCTCGGTTGGAAGCTCGTCGATACGGCAGGAGTTCTCTGCCCACTCTATATCGAAGTCCTCCCAGAAGGTAGTCGCGCCCTTGTCGAGCATCGTGCCGTAGTATTCCTTCATCATCTCAATCGCGGCAGGCTTATCAAAGGATGCGACCGCCTTGAGAATATAATAGCTCATAAAGGTCGACATTCCGCGCGCTCCGCCTGCGACGAGCCTTTCCTTGTCGGCATCTGTCAGCTCTGTTGCAAAGTACTTGAGAGCGGTCACCTGTTTACTCGTTGTCGGCTCTATCTCGATCCTGAGAAGTCGCTCAAGAAGTTTACGTGCAAGTGTGCTGTCGCGACCGAAGGCATCAAGCAGTTCTATCGCTCTCTTCATCGCAATAATATTTATAGCGCGGACTCCGTGTATCTCGTCGGGGCGATCGTGAGTTGGCCAATCGACGAAATAGGACGGATAGTTCAGCTCGCCGCTCTCCTTGATGCAGGGCTCAAGCTGAGTGATCAGCGCTTCGAGATAGTCGAGCTGGCGCAAAATGAAGCTACGACACTCGGTTTTTTTATAATAATCCGCAAGAATGATGATCCACCAGAGCGAATAGGACGGCATCGTGTTCATCCACGCAGGAAGTCGCGCCTCTTCTCTTGCAAAGTCGAGCGAGCGCTCGATATGAGGCAATTTCCCGTAGAGAGTTGTGAGTGCGAGCATCTCGGGGTGCATATCTCCGATCCACACGAGTCTGTCGCGCTTCACTCCGTCCCAAACGTATCCGCTCGAGGCGCAAAGATCGACCGTGCGCTTTGCGACCGAGAAGATCTCGGCTATGCGCGCGTCATCACCGTTGTATTCGTACACAGCCTTGCGCTTGAGGATGTTATTGACGGCAACCACACTCTTGATGTTTGCTCTACCGCAGAAATCTATACGCAAAAAGCGAAATCCCGTATTTGCAAAGGTCATATCCGAGAGATGCGTGAGATGAGTCTCAAAATCCCTCAGCGCGTGATCGTTGGTGGCGTTCTTCTCTCCTCCGATGTCGCTGCAGCACTCGCCCACGCTCTCGCCGAAGCGCAGTCTGACTCTCGGTGCAGACGAATGATAGGTCAGAATGCGCGCGCTGCCACACATCTCCTTTCCAAAGTCGAGTATTATATAGTCCCCGCTATCAAAAGCGACCGTCTCGCGCTCGCTAAGCCCTATCTGCAGAGGCTGTTTTTTAAGCAGCGCATCGGTGTTCGAATTACATTTACAGTCAACTATCCGCACGGGATATACGTATTCTTTCATTATTTTGCCCCTCCAAGCTTACTTTGATTTAATTATACACGTCTGCACAGCTTTTGTCAATATAAAATTCTCACAGCACCGCTTCACTTTTGGCAGAGCCCTTGACAGTAATAACAAAATATGTTAAAATATAACTATGTGTAAGCTATTTTACAGTCTTTGCAAAGGAGCGTTATTATGTATCAAAGAATAAGACTTGGCTATTTCCCTCACGGCAAGCGCAAGGCTCTCACTATGAGCTTTGACGACGGAAGAGATTCCGACCGCCGCGCCGTTGAGATACTCAATAAGTACGGACTCAAGGGCACGTTCCACCTCAACGCTGGTAAGCTCGACCGCCCGAAATATCTTTCAAAATCAGAGCTTGCAACGCTTTTTGAAGGTCACGAGGTGTCCTCGCACACCTTCTCGCATCCGCATCTTTCGCACGTGACCGAATCGAATTTTATCTACGAAGTGCTTGAAGACAGACGCGTGCTTGAAGAAGCGAGCGGACAGTTCGTGCGCGGTATGTCCTACCCCAACGGAGTCAATGGCACAGAGATCGCAGACAAGCTCCGCGCGCTCGGCGTGGTCTATTCAAGGCTCGGCAAGGCGACCGGCTCGACTATGCTACCGACAGATTTTCTCTTCTGGGCACCCACGACGTCCTACTACGATCCCGACGCGCTCAAGAGATACGAGCGTTTCAGGGATGCGAAGGTCAACGCGTATCTCTCGATCTACTATTGGTGGACGCACTCGATCTCTATCGAGGTTGACGACGCGTGGGAGAAGTTTGACGAATACTGCAAATCTATCTCGGGATGCGACGATATCTGGTACGCGACCAATCTCGAGATCTGGGAATACGTGACCGCCGCCAAAAATCTCGTTATCTCCGCCGATCAGTCGAGGATCTACAACCCCTCGGCGATCTCGGTATGGGTAGAGATCGGAATGGAGCATCCGCTCGAGATCCCCTCGGGCAAGACCGTGATAATCCCCGACTTTGAAGACGAATATCCTTACTAAATTTCAGATAGGAAACAATTTATGAAACACACCAACTCGCTCACTCTCAGAATTATTTCGCTTATTCTCGTTCTTATCACTCTCGCTCTTTTCTGCTCCTGCAACACGAACAACGAGCCGCTCGGTGAACCGACCGATGCGATTACCGATAAGGAAACAGAAAAAGCGACAGAGGGCAAAAAGGAATACAATGACGGCAAGCTCCGTATTTTCGCTGACGGTCATTATTACTGCGACATAGTGCGTCCCGAGGGCGCGACCGGCAACGAGCTTGCACTCTACACAAGTATAAGAAATCTCTTTAAGGAGATCACCGGTGTAATGCCGCCCATGGCATCCGACTTTCTTGGAAGCGGCGAGAGCTACGACTCCGGAAAATTCGAGATACTTATCGGTGAGACCAAGCACACAGAGTCGAAGAAGCACTACGACTCGCTTGACTACAGTGAGTTCTCAGCACAGCTTATAGACAAAAAGTACGTTATCGGCTTCCACGATATGACTACGGCTGAAGCCGCGCTCAACAAGCTCCGCTCGCTTCTCGTCAACAACTTCAAGAACGGCGAGCTGATACTCGATGAGACATGGAGCTATTCCTACTCTGAAAACGAGGTGCTTGAGAGCTTCCCGAAGTATGACGGCGGTTCGTTTGACAACGTTTACGGCGGTGCTTACGGAATGCAGACCGTAGTTATCAAGAACACGAATGCAGATGAATACAAGGCATACCTTGACAAGATCACGACCGAGGGCTTTAGCTACTACACCGATAACACCATCGGAAACAACCTCTTCGCAACCTATCAGAACGAAAAATACTATATGAGCGCGATGTACTTTGCTAACATCAACGAAGTCCGTCTCACTCTTGAGTATACCGGAAATTATTCTCTTCCCTCTCTCAAGGGAGAAAACGTCTACACATCCAAGGGTATAGCGGCATCGATCACGCAGATCGGCCTTGAGGAGAGCGGACAGATACAGAACGGTATGAGCTACGTAATTAAGCTCGACGACGGCTCGTTCATTGTAATTGACGGCGGCACCGGAACCGCAGGCACAAAGAAGCAGTTCGTTGAGGTGCTTCAGTCGCTTTCGGATGATCCAGAGCATCTGCACATCGCGGCTTGGATCATTACTCACGCGCACGGAGACCATATGGGTCTGATATTTACAGTTCTTTATGACGAGCAGTACGCAGGGCTGTTTGAGGTAAATCAGATAATCTGGAGCAAAGTCAGCGAGGAGCAGCTCAAGAATATCGGCGGCGGTAATATGGACTACGTCGACAAGGCTTTTGCAAAGCTTGAGGGCACGAAGATCGTCATCGCACATCCCGGTCAGGTGTTCTATATTCGAAACGCGGTCTATACCGTCTATGCGACGATCGAGATGGTCGAGCCGCTCGTGCTTGACAACCTCAACGATTCCTCGGTCGTAGGAATGCTTGAGATCGAAGGAAAGGCAATACTCTTCCCCGGTGACAGCCATCCCACAGAGACAGGCGTTATTATCTCGGTGTTCGGTGAGGCACTTAAAGCAGATGCCGTACAGATCATTCACCACGGCTATCAGGGCGGTAGCGACGCGTTCTATTCGCTCGTCGATCCGCTGACTGTATTCTGGCCACTTGGTATGAAGAACTACTCGACCGCCGAAGCTCCAAACACTCCTATGAAGGATTGGTCATTCAGCAGGTGGATCTTCTCCGATAGCTCAAAGGTAGAAAATATCTACGTTGCAGGCAGCGAGGTGCTGACTCTTCCCATCTCCGAGCTTCCTTCTCATACAGCAGAATAAACCAAAAAATCTCTGTGACCATTAGCGTGATGTTCTTAGCGGAGAATTTGAATATTCAATGTAGTGCGAGCATCGCATTTGATAAGTCAAACGCAAATATGGGCTAACCCCAAACCATTATACAACAGAAAGAGAGCAAGAGTACAAGGAGAAAATCCTTATATTCTTGCTCTGTTTGTTTTATTGATGAATTGATGCTGACGCATCATGAATTGAAGTCTGCGACTGCATGAATTCTCGCTTCGCTCCATGAATTGAATTGCAACCAATGTGCCGCAAGGCACAATTCATGCCGCAGGCAATTCACGAAAGCTTGTCTTTCAATTCGCGCAACCGCAAGGTTGCAATTCATTGCGTGTTCTCCGTTAAGGATAA
>JAGBIA010000074.1 GCA_017935225.1 Clostridia bacterium
GGCTCAAAGTTTCCCTATATCGCAGAGGAGGTAACGCGCAGACTTAGAGAGTTGAGAGTTGAAAGTTAAGGCGGGGGCGCATCCGTACGCGGTTATATGAAGGTTTATATCTCGCCCCTACAGGCGAGATGAATGTCGTCGTTTTCGACTACAAACCAAACAAAGATTTCTATCTCACTCTTCACAATTTAAAATCACAAAAACCCGTGGTAGCATAGCTGTCCACGGGTTTTTACATCGCTATTGAATTAAACTTAGAAAGGGAATATCGTTATAGAACACGGTAGCCCAAACTCCCTTAGGGAATATCGTCACGAGTTCTATCAAAACTCTTGACCAACCCCCATTCAAGTTCTTTGCGCCACTTTCTCCGAAAGAAAGTGGCAAAAACGCGTCCTATTACTGCTTCAATCTAACTTTAGCCGTCGATGCTGCGCAGAAAAGCGTAGCCGCGCTTGATGCCCTCGATGCAATCGATCTTGCCTTCGTACTCAAGCGAGAAATATCCGTCGTAGCCTGTAGCGCGGACGATATCGATGCACTGACGAACCGGAACTACGCCCTCGCCGAGCACGCAACCGCAGTAATATCTGCGACCGCGGGTAGTGCCCCAGCCCTCGGGACGAGTGCCGAATTCCTGAATAAAGAAGTCCTTTGCGTGAACGTGAACTGCGTAGGGAGCGAGTCTGGAGACAGCGGTAACGTTATCCTCGTCGACGCAGACGAAGTTACCGATATCAACGAGGATACCGAAGTTATCTCTGTTTACTGCGTTGAACAGACGTTCAACTCTGTCGCTGTCCTGCGAGATATAGCCGTGGTTCTCGGTGCAGGTGGTGATACCGCGCTTAGCCGCCTCGTCGGCAACTCTCTGCGCGTTCTTTGCGATTGTAGGAAGCATACCGTCGAACGAGCGAGCCGCACCCGTTTTGCCGAGCGCGTAGACTACGTCGTGGCGCATTACCTTTGCGCCGAGAGCAACTGCAACGTCGAGCTGCTGGACGAGTCTTGCGACCTCCTTATCGGATGCCTCGTCGGTCTCCTGATAGAGACAAGCGCCGATGGTGTACGCGTTGATCTCCATACCGAGCGCGTCAGCCTCAGCCTTGATCTGTGCTGCGAGCGCGAGCTTCTCCTCCTGAGTCTCACCGGGTATGTCGATGAACTCGATCGCGTCAAAGCCGATCGCGTGCGCGAGCTTGGGAAGTTCTACGAGCGTGAGCTTGCCTGCCTTGAGGTACTGATTGAAAGAATAAGAACTAACCGAAATTTTCATGATTTTTCTCCTTATTTGTGTTTAGTATTATATAAAAATTCCATTACATTATTTTCGCGCGCAAAGTAGTCGTAAAGCTCAACGTAACGCGAGTAGAGCTTTTCGTATGCCGCGACGCGTGCGGGATCGGGGTAGTAGGTCTTTGCGATCGGGAGCTTCATCTTGGCGGAAGCCTCCTCAAGCGTCGGGTAGAAACCTGCCGCTACAGCGCCCCAGACTGCACTTCCGAGCGCGGTCGCCTCGCTCGAGCCGAGACAGCCGACCTCCATTCCGAGCACGTCCGAGAGTATCTGCATCAGCATCGGATCTTTATTGGCAATTCCGCCCGTCGCGATAAAGCTGTTTATCTTGACTCCGTGCGCCGAGTAATTCTCGCAGACTCTGCGGAGCTCAAATACCGTCGACTCGATTATCGCGCGGTAGATGTCCTCGGGGCGAGTTGAGAGCGTCAGACCGACTATCATACCCGAGAGCTTGTCGTTCGGGATGACTGAGCGGTTTCCGCTCCACCAATCGAGTGCGATAAGTCCGCTCTCACCGATCTGTTTTTTCTCTGCGAGCGAGCGCAGATACGCGTGAATACTAAGCCCTGCCTCTTGCGCGCGGCGCTCGTATTCTGCGGGAACACAGTTTCCGACGAACCACGCGTAAAGGTCGCCCATCGCGCGAATGCCTGCCTCGAAGGTCATAAGTCCGGGCGCGGTCGCGCCGTAGCCGTGCGAATGTATCCCCGGAACGTACTTTTTCTCGCTCGAGAGAGCCGCGATGACGGCTGAAGTGCCAAGCGCGGCAACCACTCTGCCGTCCTCAATTCCTGCCGCGCCGAACGCGCCGTGCGCATCGATGACGGGAACGGCGATCTGCGTGCCCACCGAAAGACCGAGGCGGGATGCCCATTCGGGAGTGATACTGCCTGCCGAGTCGCCGACTCTGTCGATCTCGCGACCGAGCTTGTCAAGCACGTCGGCAAAGCCGGGATCTATGCGCTCGAAGAACTCGCGCGGCGGAAATCCCGCGCCGCTTGAATTGTCGTAGTGTTCCTTTATAGTTGCGTACGCGAGGCTTCTTACGTGTCTTCCCGTGAGGGTGGATGCGATAAAGTCGCCCGCGTTGATGAATTTCGTTGTATTTTTGTAGACATCGGGCGACTCTACGTAGGTCTCGTAGAGCTTGGGGTACATAAACTCGCTTGAGAGTATGCCGCCCGTGATCTTGAGCATATCACCGAAGTCCGCCGCGACCTCCTCGATGCGAGGTGCGTACTTATCCGCGCCCGTGTGCTTCCAGAGCTTAGCGTATGCGTGGGGATCGTTCTCGAATGCGGGATCGAAGCAGAGAGGCGCGCCGTCCTTGCCGAGCGGCAGGAAGGTGCAGGCGGTAAAGTCGATGCCGATGCCGACTATCTGCTCGGGCGCGACTCCGTTGTCCTTGATAAGACGGGGAATGAGACAGTCGAGCGCGTCGATATAGTCGCGCGGATGCTGGAGCGCGTAGTTTTTGGGGAGCTCCTTGCCGCCCAGCTCGGTCATTACCGCGTGGGGATATTCAAAGCTGTGGACCGCAGGGAGAATTTCTCCGCTTTCGACGTCCGCGATGAGCGCGCGTGCCGAGAGTGTGCCGAAATCTATGCCGATACTATATTTTTTCATATCTGCTCCTTTTGTACGAATATTGATATCTCGCCGCTCGCAAGCTCGAGAGTCTCGCCTGAGTCAAGTCTGACGGTGAGCGCGCCGAGGTCGGTGACACCGAGCGCCGTAGCGGTGTTTTCCGTGCCGTCGCGTGAGAAGCTGATGCGCTTGCCGATGACGGTCGAGCGCGCACGGTATATATTCATAGCGCGTGAAGTGTTCTCGCACTCAAGCAGGTCGAGCAGGCGCGCGAACAAATCTATGGCGAGCTCGCGTTTTTCCTTTGCCGTAATATCAGCGATGCCGAGCGAGCCTGCCTTGAGCAAAATGTCGTCGGGGAATCTCTCGGTCGAGAGATTTATGCCGATGCCGAGGATGATATATCTTTTTGTGCCCGAGATGCAGGACTCGGCTAAGATGCCCGCGATCTTGCGCTCGTTGTAGTAGAGGTCGTTGACCCATTTGATACCGACGTTGATGCCGAATGCCGCCTCTATCGCCTCGCTTGCGGCTACCGCGGCGAGCGCGGTGAGCGAGAGGAGCTTGTCAAGCGAGGACGGCGACTCGATGATGAGCGAGGTGTAAAGTCCCGTGTCGGTCGGGGAGTAAAAGCTCTTGCCGAGCCTTCCGCGACCTGCCGTCTGACCCTCCGCGAGCAGTACCGTCGGCTGAATTTCTTTCCCCCACGCACCCTCGATCAGCCTCCGCGCCTGCAGATTGGTCGAGTCAATAATTCCGTATTCGATTATCTTTATCTCTCTTGCCATATCTGCTCCTTGGGGAGTTAGTTTGAGTAGTTAGTTGGGGTAGGGTTTTTGCCACTTTTTGAAAAAAGTGGCGCAAAAACTTTCCTGTGGGGGTTGGTGTAGGGTGTGTGCGTAGTCGTTATGCCTGCCTCGTTCGGAGTTTGGGATGTTTGTAAGGGTAGCGACATAACAGACGGTGCATTTGTTAAAACGCGAGGTGGAAACACGCGGACAGCTCGCTACAGCGTGTTTCTTTTTTTATTGTGAAGGCAAAGATCTGACCTTATTGAGAGCGCCGCAGGAAAGTTTTGATCAAACTTTTTCAAAAGTTTGTCGTGAGCCGCCGACGAAACGGCGGTCGCTCGTCGCAACGAGCGAAATCTCCTTTCGGCGTTTTCTTTTTCTTAGCTTTTTCTTTTACGCCTTTTGTGTTAAAAGAAAAAGCGGATAAACGGTCATATGTCATCACCGTATGCGCACTAATCACCAAAATTCCA
>JAGBIA010000075.1 GCA_017935225.1 Clostridia bacterium
CGTGACTATATTATACCATGTCAATCAAATGTAGTCAAACATCCCGTTCTTGAATTTTTTCAACTGTTGGTTGGGACAGTTGAAAAAATCACGCCGAGAGCAACTTGGATTGCTCTCGGCATTTCGTATTTATTTTAAACCCGCTTTATCGCAGGTACACCAAGCAGGTGCTTTTGTTTTATTTAGCTTTCTTTTTGATCTTTTCCACAGTCTCAAGCAGCATTCCGAATGCGACCGAGGTAAGTATAAGTCCGAGCGCGATACCGAGAAGTATCTGTAACGTGGAGCTGACATATGTGAGCGCGGTCTCGTTCTCGAATGTCAAGAGGTTGTACATCGAGTAGTAAAGACCGCCGCCGGGGACGATCGGGATACAACCCGTGAAGAGAAATACGTTGCTCGGTGTGTGCATAAGTCTCGCGCAGACCTCAGAGAGAATTGCGAGCAGGATAGACGAGACAAACGCGGCGATGAGCACGCTCGCGGTGAGTGCAAGCATTGTTTCATAAGCGGCGTAGGTCGCAAGTCCGCAAAGTCCTACGATCCAGAGCTTTGAGAGTGAGATCTTGAAGGTCAGGGAAAAGCCTATCGTACCGATAATAGAGCAAATACTTTTAAGAATGATGCCGTCGATCACGCCAAACGGTGCGCCGCCTTCATAGACGGGGCAGTAGCGACCGAGAAGGAATATCGCCATCGCGTAGCCGATCGCGATCATGAACGCGCTGATCACCGCCTGCACGACCTTGAGGCTTCCCGCAAGCGTATCTCCGTAGAGAAGATCGCGTGTCGCGTTACCTAAGAAAAGTCCGGGGATGAGTAGCATTATCGTGCCGATCGCGACCATATCCATATTCTCGCCGATACCGACAATGATGGAAAGGCAGGTCAGAAGGCCCGAAATGAACGAGAGAAAGAGCGTTTTCGTTATTCCGTTGAGGTACTGAGACTCGATCTGAGACAGAGAAGCGATAAATACAGCCACAACACCTGCGGCAAGTGCGTCTCGAAGCGAGCCGCCGAAGAGTATTGCAAAGCCGCTTGCGGCAAGGATATTGCCGATAAGGATGAGCCAGAAGGGGTATTTTGCCTTTTTCTTGATCTCGCGGATCGCATCGTCGATCTCGTCGAAATCGGGTGTCTCTGCGCATATTCTTCTTGAGAGAGAGTTGTAACGCTCGAGGCAGAGCAGGTGGTTTGACACGTTCAGAATTCTGCGTGTCTGGGAGGAATAGCTTCCGTCGGGCATACGCACCGAGGCGAGAATGAGCGAGTTTATCGAGAACACCTCGACGTGTGCCGCGCCGTACGCGTGGCAAATCTTCTCGATCGCGTATTCAACTCGTCTGACCTCAGCGCCGCTCCTCAGCAGACCCTCGCCGATATCGAGCGCGATGCGGAGCGTGTTGTCGGCAAAGCTGTCCGAGCATGCCGTGGATGTGATCAGAGATGCTTCGTCGTATTTATTCAAGATCTTGATCTCCGTCTGTTTCTTGCGCCGCTTGGGCGTTTTTCTTTTTTGCAAAAAGTCTGCGAATGTCAAACTCAAGCGCAAAAGCGAAGAGCTTTAGATCTGCGTGCGACTCGAGCAGCTTCCAGATAAGCTTTGCAAGTATAACTGCGACGATAGCCGCGATACCGCCGACCACGAATGCCGCAATTACGTCGGTGGGGTAGTGAACCACGAGATAGTTGCGCGCCGCGCCCATCAGAATTACGTAAAGTATCGAGGGGGCGACGATCCACTTGCCGACCTTCTTGGGTGCAGCGATGCAGAGCGCGGTCATAGAAGCCATAGCCGCGGTCGTGTGTCCCGAGGGGAAAGAGAATTCGCTCTCAAGATGCGCGCCTGCGTAGGTCCACCATTCCTTGAATGCCGCGACGTCCGAGGCGTACGGGCGCGGACGGGCAACGATGTTCTTGATGGCGAGATTGGTGAATACCGCGCCGACGAGGATAGACAGAAATACCGCCGCGCCACACTTTCTCGTCTTGGGGAAGAGCATAAGCGCGATGGCGATGGCGAAGCCGAAATAGCCGTTGTCGCCAATAATGCTGAGAAACTCCATCAGCGGATTTAAAATAAAGTTTGCCGAGAGCGCAAGCGTGTGGAAAAATTCAAGAAGTGCATAGTCGAAGGACGCAAAGGTCGTGTTTATCCAATCGGCGATCATAAAGTCTCCTTTTTAGTATTCGTTCACTAATATCCTATCACAAGCGGTTGAAAATGTCAAGAGAAAGATGTGCGCCGCGCGAATTTTTCTTGACTTTGGCGCGATATAGTGGTATAATTAAATTACTGATTACAGAGGAGGAAATAAAATGGCAAAACTTCAGGCACACAGAGGAGTAAGCTCCGAGTATCCCGAAAACACGATGGCGGCGTTCCGCGCGTCTGTCGCTGAGGGCTACGACTATATAGAATTCGATCCTAAATACACCTCGGACGGAGAGATCGTAATACTTCACGACCACACGCTCGACCGCACCGCGAGAAATAGCGACGGCTCGAGAGTGGAGGAGGGAAAGAAGATATACGACACGACGCTCGCCGAGGCGAGATCCTACGATTACGGACTTTGGTTCGACGAGAAATTCAAGGGCGAGAAAATGCCGCTTCTGCGCGAATTGCTCGAGTACGCGTGCGAGGTAGGCATTCCCGTAAAGGTCGACAACGTATGGGAGCACTTTCCGATAGAGATGAAGGAGAAGATGTTCTCGATAATTGAAGAATACTCCGATCGACTCAAGGTCGGATTTACCTGCGCGAAGCTCGAGACGCTCGAGATGGCGGCAAAGCGCTTCCCGAAGGCAGATATACATTACGATGGCGGCGATCTCTCACAAGAGAGACTCGAGACTGTCGCAAAGCTCGCACAGGGACATCACCTCTACATATGGGTATGTTTCCCGAACGAGATGACCGGCTGGTTCAAGGGCACGAAGGCGACTCCCGAGGTCTGCCGCTTCGTTCGTCAGTACGGCGAGCTTGGCGTGTGGATCCTCTCGAAGCGCGAGGAGCTTGAGGTCGCAGTTCGCGATCTTGATGCCGAGATCATCGAGACAACAGGTCATATCAAGCCCGAATGGCTTTGATGTTAGTTTGAGTTTTGTTTTTTGCCACTTTCTTTCGTAGAAAGTGGCGCAAAGAACTTGAATGGGGGTTGGTCGAGGGTTTGTACGTAATCGAACCGATATTCCCTACGATAGTTTGGGCTACTGTAAACCAAAGCGACACTCTCGCTCTGTAATTTCATATCAATGCGAGGAAGAAACACGCGGACAGCTCGCTACCGCGTGTTTCTTTGATTTTAAATTGTGAAGAGCAAGATATAAATCTTTGTTTGGTCTGTAGCCAAAAGCATAGGCTTATCTCTATACTTGTAGGGACCGACGTCCCCGGCGGTCCAATGTCGTGACGGTTAAAAAATGAACTTCCGTATGCGATAAAACAAAAAATCTTTATCTCGTCCGTAGGGGCGAACTCAATGTTTTCGAAGAAAACTTGTCGGCTTGCCATGTGGTCGCCCGTTTGTTCGGAGTTCGCGCAAAAGCCACTTAAGCGTGTCATCCTGAGCAAGCAACGAAGTTGCGCGTCGAACTTTTGGGAGAGCGAGCGATAATATAGCGAGTTCGAGC
>JAGBIA010000076.1 GCA_017935225.1 Clostridia bacterium
AGCTTTACTTGAAACTGTGTTGGACGGCAAGTATGCAGGGTTCTATGATCCGCCGCTTATGTCCGATTATGCAGAGATCGCAAAGATATACGTTCAACTTGGGCAAATAGACAGAGCAGCAGAATATATCAATCGGATTATTGCTGCGCTGGAAAAGCATATGATAGAATCCGAGAAAGAAAACAAATCTCAAATTCTGTACTCCACAACGCTGTGCAACTCCGTTTCAACCGAGCAGATATGCCAAAAGCTTTTGCAAAACATGGTAAACATTCCGGGATTTGAACAATTCAAAGATAAAATTTCTGCTCTGCAAAGTAGGTACGAGGAATATATTTCTCAAATGTGTGGAAAATGCAAGGAACATTAAACATCATTTATGATGCGATATTGGATGATATCCAAAAGACAATTGGCAATATTCCACGCCTTGAGGCTTACAGGCGAGCTTGACGCGCTCTTCGGCGGGAATGCGAACCAAATTCGCGCTTTGCGCGAGTTGCTTCGATCGAATAGATCGTCACCAAAAGAAAAACGGACGTCGATGACGTCCGTTTTATAGAAGAGAAGGACAATTGGCATTTGCTATTCTCAGCGTTCCGCTGAGAATAGCAATATTTCACGCCTTGAGGCTTACAAGCGAGCTTGACGCGCTCTTCGGCGGGAATGCGAACCAAATTCGCGCTTTGCGCGAGTTGTTTCAATCGAATAGATCGTCGCCAAAAGAAAAACGGACGGCATCGCCGTCCGTTTTTCTTTTGGTGGAGACAATTGGGATCGAACCAATGACCTCATGCATGTCAAGCATGCACTCTAACCAGCTGAGCTATGCCTCCGTAACGCTGTACATTATATCACACATTGAAAGAAAAATCAATACCTTTTTGCAAAATAATTTGTTTTTTGATGCAATAATTTTAAAACTAAAATTGACACGCTGTTGCTTTTGTGTTATAATTACAATGCGATAATTTTTGTGGGAGGAACGATATGTACACGAACAGGCCCGTATTGCCCGAGGATATCAGAAAAATCGTGACTCGCTCGGTTGCAAAAAGAGTAATTCCTTGCATAATTCTTGAATTTATCATGCTTTGGTACGTGATCTTTTTTGGTGAGATGTCCTTCAGAATGGTAGGCATCGAGGTCCGCATTCTGATATATATCGTCCTCATTTTGCTGCCGTTTATCATCACGGGTGTACCGCTTAAGCTGATCGACCGCTCTTGGAAGGGTGAGATAGTCGCGATCAACGTTGATATGGGACTTGACCGCTCGGTATACGGTAGGGGAGTACGCGAGGTCAGCTATCTTGTTTTGAAAATAAAGCGCGATGACGGAAAGGTAATTGAGCATACCATGAGTGTATTTTCTCATTCAACTGCGATGAAATCAAATCGCGCGAGATCTGAATTTGCCGAGGACGATTATGCTGTCGGTGACAAGGTCTACCACTATTACGGAATAAAGCGGTTGCTTATCATACACAAGGACAAGAGCCGCGAATGTGTGATCTGCGGTTCTAACAATCCCGAGAAAAACGACAGATGCTTTTATTGCGGACATTCCATTATAAAAAAGACTTTTTGAAGCAATACTTTTAATAGAAAATTGAGGAGGTGAGCGTTTTGGATAGATTTATTCTGCATTCCCCCTATGCGCCGACGGGAGATCAGCCCGAGGCGATAGAAAAACTGACCGAGGGAATAAACAACGGCTTGCGCGAGCAGACGCTTCTCGGCGTTACCGGCTCGGGTAAGACCTTCACTATGGCAAATATAATAGCAAACGTAAACAAGCCAACTCTCGTGCTTGCGCATAACAAAACGCTTGCAGGACAGCTCTGCACCGAGTTCCGCGAGTTCTTTCCCGAGAACGCGGTAGAGTATTTCGTCTCCTATTACGATTACTATCAACCCGAGGCTTACATTCCCGGTAAAGATATGTATATTGAAAAGGATGCGCTCGTCAACGACGAGATAGATATGCTCAGACACAGCGCGACCTCGGCACTTTTCGAGCGTCGCGACGTTATCATCGTTGCCAGCGTTTCCTGCATCTACTCGCTCGGTGATCCCGAGGAATACAAAAATCTCGTTCTCGCGCTCCGTCCGGGTATGGAGATCAGCCGCAACGATCTCATCAAAAAGCTGATCGCGATCAGCTACAACCGAAACGATCTCTCGCTTGAGAGAGACAATTTCAGAGTTCAGGGCGACACGATAGATCTCGTTACCGCGAATATGAAGGACAAGGCGCTCCGCATTGAGTTCTTTGGAGACGAGATCGATCGCATCTCAGAGATAAATATAGTCACGGGCGAGGTCATGCGAGTGCTGAGCTACGCTCCTATCTATCCCGCAACGCACTACGCGGTCTCGGACGATAAGCGTGAGAAGGCGCTCAACGAGATAATGCTTGAGATGGTGGAGCGCAGAGATTTCTTCCGCTCGCAAGGCAAGCTTATAGAGGCACAGAGAATAGAAGAGCGAGTAAAATACGACCTCGAGATGCTTCGCGAGGTAGGCTTCTGCTCGGGGGTTGAGAACTATTCAAGAGTTCTTGCGGGAAGACCCGCGGGCTCGACTCCGCACACGCTTCTCGATTATTTTCCTGATGATTTTCTTCTGCTCGTCGATGAGTCACACGTAACTCTGCCTCAGGTCCGCGGAATGAGCGGCGGTGATACGGCAAGAAAGAAGAACCTCGTCGAGTTTGGCTTCAGACTGCCCTCGGCTTACGATAACAGACCGCTTTACTTTGAAGAATTCGAGTCGAAGATCAACCAAGTGGTCTACGTCAGTGCAACGCCTGGCGACTACGAGGCAGAGCATTCCGAGGCGACCGTCGAGCAGCTTATTCGCCCGACAGGACTTGTTGACCCCGAGATCGAGGTAAGAGAGATAGAGGGGCAGATCGACGATCTTATGGGTGAGATCCGTTTGCGCACAGCCAAGAACGAGCGAGTTCTCGTCACAACGCTGACTCGAAAGATGGCGGAGGACTTGACAGAATATCTTGAAAACAACGGAATAAAGGTAAAATATATCCACTTCAATATCGACACGCTCGAGCGAATGGAGATAATCCGCGATCTGCGACTTGGTGAGTTCGACGTGCTCGTCGGCATCAACCTTCTGCGTGAGGGACTTGACATTCCCGAGGTCTCGCTTGTCGCGATACTCGACGCGGACAAGGAGGGATTCTTGCGTGCGGAGCGAAGTCTGATACAGACTATAGGTCGTGCCGCGAGAAACGCAAACGGCAAGGTCATAATGTACGCGGACAATATGACGGGCTCGATGGAGCGCGCTATTGCCGAGACTAACCGCCGCCGCAAGATACAAAAGGAATACAACGAAAAGCACGGAATAGTGCCGAAGACTATAATCAAGGATATACGCGACGTCATTGAGATAGGCAAGAGCGAGAAGGATGCACTCGGCAAGGGCGGCAAGGGAGCCAAGAAGCTCAGCCGACTTGAACGCGAGAGACTTATCGAGGATCTCACCAAGCAGATGAAGGCGGCGTCGGCTAAGCTCGAATTCGAGCAGGCTGCATATATCCGCGACAGAATAAAGGAACTGAGAAATCAATAAAGGAAGAAATAATGGCGAAATCAATTACGATAAAGGGAGCGAGGGTAAATAACCTCAAAAATATCGACCTCGAGATACCAAGAGACAAGCTTGTAATTCTCACGGGACTTTCGGGCTCGGGCAAATCCTCACTTGCCTTTGACACTATATATGCAGAGGGACACAGAAGATTTGTCGAGTCTCTCTCGTCCTACGCGAGAATGTTTCTCGGTCAGATGGACAAGCCCGACGTGGATATGATCGAGGGACTTTCTCCCGCGATATCCATCGACCAGAAGACCACATCGAAAAACCCTCGATCGACCGTCGGAACGGTCACTGAGATATACGACTATCTGCGTTTGCTTTACGCGCGCGTCGGCATTCCGCACTGTCCCGTATGCGGCAAGGAGATCCGCAAGCAGTCGGTCGATTCGATAATAGACAAGGTAATGACTCTGCCCGAGGGTGAGAGATTTATGGTGCTCGCTCCGGTAGTCAGAGCGCAGAAGGGTATGCACGAAAAGGTTTTTGCATCCGCAAAGAAGAGCGGATACGTTCGTGCAAGAGTTGACGGAAGCATTTACGATCTTTCCGAGAATATCACACTTGACAAGAACAAGAAGCACGATATCGAGATAATTGTCGACCGTCTGGTTATGAAGCCCGACATCCGCTCGCGACTCTCGGACTCTATCGAGAATTCGCTCAAGCTTGCGGACGGTCATCTGCTCGTCGTTACCGTGCCGAGAGGCGACGGAAAGCCTGAAGAGCTTGAATTCTCACAGAGCTACGCGTGCGAGAAGCATAATATTTCCTTTGGCGAGCTTGAGCCGAGAATGTTCTCGTTTAACAATCCGCAGGGTGCGTGCCCGCACTGCGACGGACTTGGAGAGATGCGCAGGATAGCGGTCGATAGACTTATCCCCGACGGACGCCTCTCGCTTCGCGAGGGCGCGATCGCGGTCAACGGATTTAAGACAATCGAGGAGCAGAGCTGGAACGGTCCGCTCTTTATGGCGGTCGCCAAGAGATTTGGATTTGATATTGACACCCCTGTCGAGCAGCTCTCGGACGAGGTGTACAATATACTTCTTTACGGCTCGGGAGACGAGATGTATGATATCTCGCGCTGGTTTGGCGGTGTTGAGCATCATCAGAAGACTCGCTTTGAGGGTATCGTGAAGATGATCGAGAACCGTATGGGAATGTCGGGTGCTGAGGACTATTACGAGCAGTTTATCGAGGAAGCCCCGTGCCCCGTATGTCAAGGCAAGAGACTCTCACCAAACTACCTCGCGGTGACGGTAGGAGGCATCAATATCGATGATTTTTGCAGAATGTCGGTAGAGAACTCGCTTGAATTCGTCAGCAATATCAAATTTGACGAGAGCGAGAAGATAATCTCGGCAGAAATCGTCAAGGAGATCAAGGCGCGACTCGGATTTCTCTCGAGCGTGGGACTTGAATACCTTACGCTTGCAAGAAAGGCGGGAACGCTTTCGGGCGGCGAGGCTCAGAGAATAAGACTCGCAACGCAGATCGGCTCTGCACTCGTCGGTGTGCTTTATATACTTGACGAGCCGAGTATCGGACTTCATCAGAGAGATAACTCCAAGCTCATCGAGACGCTCAAGAGACTTCGCGACATCGGAAACACGGTCATCGTGGTCGAGCACGACGAGGAGACTATGTTGGCATCCGACTATATAGTTGATATCGGTCCCGGCGCGGGAATTCACGGCGGCGAGATAGTTGCCGCGGGCACTCCCGAGGAGGTAATGAACGAGCCGAAGTCGATCACAGGCGCGTATCTGGCAAGGCGAAAGAGCATTCCCGTTCCCGAGACTCGCAGAGCAGGCAACGGAAGCTTCCTGAAGGTCATTGGCGCGCACGAGCACAATCTCAAGAATATCGACGTAACGCTTCCTCTCGGATGCTTCATATGCGTCACGGGAGTGTCGGGCTCGGGTAAATCCTCGCTCGTCAACGGAATAATCAACCCCGTGTTGACTCGCGAGCTCAACCACGCGATCCGCTCGGGCGGTAAATATAAGAGAATAGAGGGAATTGAAAATCTCGATAAGGTCATTTCCATCGACCAGAGCCCGATAGGTAGAACTCCGAGATCTAACCCCGCGACCTATACAGGACTTTTCTCAGAGATACGCGATCTTTTCGCAAGTACGGCTGACGCAAAGGCAAAGGGATACAAATCTGGCAGATTTTCCTTCAATGTCCGCGGAGGAAGATGCGAGGCGTGCGAGGGCGACGGACTCAAGAAGATCGAGATGCACTTCCTGCCCGACGTATACGTCACCTGCGATGTCTGCCACGGCCACAGATATAACCGCGATACGCTTGAGGTAAAGTACAAGGGCAAGAATATCGCTGAGGTGCTTGAGATGACTGTCGAGGAGGCTATGCACTTCTTTGACGGCATTCCGAGGATCAAGAATAAGCTCAGAACGATATACGATGTCGGTCTCGGATATATCAAGATCGGTCAGTCATCGACCACGCTTTCGGGCGGAGAAGCACAGAGAGTCAAGCTCGCGACCGAGCTCTCAAAGCGCGGCACGGGCAAAACGCTCTATATTCTTGACGAGCCTACGACAGGACTTCACAGCGAAGATATCTCCAAGCTGATCACCGTGCTACAGCGCTTCTGCGACGCGGGCAACACTCTGCTCGTCATCGAGCACAACCTCGACGTTATCAAGACGGCAGACTATATCATAGATCTCGGCCCCGAGGGCGGAGACCGCGGCGGAACGATAGTGGCGCAGGGAACTCCCGAAGAGGTTGCAAAGAATAAAAATTCATATACGGGTGCATATTTGAATAAAATTTTGGCGAAATAATGCAAAAATCTTTGGAAATAACCTAAAAAGTTTTCACTTTTCTATTGACTTTCGTATATTTATGCGCTATAATATGGTATATTAATTTTTTATCTGCTATGGAGGAAAATAAAATGAAAAAGATCATCTCTTTTGCAATCGCAGCAGTAATGCTTTTCACACTTTGCTTCACGGTTGCTTCTTGTAACAAGAACGATAACGTTCTCGTTATGGCAACCAACGCAGCTTTTCCCCCTTACGAGTACGTTGAGGGTGACAAGTTCGTAGGTATCGACGTTGAGATCGCTACCGCTATCGCAGAGAAGCTCGGTATGGAGCTTCAGATCGAGGACGTTGAGTTCGGTTCTATCATCGGCGGTGTCGTTGAAGGTAAGTACGATATGGGTATGGCAGGTATGACCGTCACCGAGGAGCGTAAGAAGAGCGTTAACTTCTCTGATACTTATGCAACCGGTATCCAGGTCATCATCGTTAAGGACGGCTCTTCCATCGCAACTCTTGACGATATCTTCGAGTTCAACGCTGACGGCGATCCCGTAGCTCTCAAGAACCCCGACGTTAAGGTTGGCGTTCAGCAGGATACCACCGGCGACATCTACTCCTCGAGCGACGTAACCGGCTGGGGACTTTGCGACGTTAAGGAAGACGGAACCGTTACCACCGACCGCGTAGTTCGTTACAAGACCGGTGCAGAGGCAGTTGAGGCTCTCAAGACCGATAAGGTCGATATGGTCATCATCGATAACGAGCCTGCTAAGTCCTTCGTTGCAGCTAACGAGGGTATCCACATTCTCGAGGGTGAGAACGAGTACGCTATCGAGGATTACGCGATCTGCGTAGCTAAGGAGAACACCGAGCTGCTTGACAAGATCAACAAGGCTCTCAAGGAGCTCAAGGAAGACGGAACCATCGACAAGATCGTTGGCAAGTACATCAAGGCTAACTGATCAGATATCAAAACGAATAGGGTTGTCGCGCCGTCAGGCGCGGCAGCCCAATTTTGATGTAATTGGATAACATATTTCAGAGGAAAATAAATGGAGTTTTTTAATAAATTAAAAGAAGATTTTATTCTTTGCTTTGTCGACGATAGCAGGTGGAAGTGGCTTTGGGACGGTCTGAAGAATACTATGATGATTACCTTCTTTGCGCTACTGATCGGTCTTGTGATCGGTATAGTTATCGCGACTGTTCGCTCAACCTTTGACAAAAACCGCGAGGAATACAAAAAGAAGGGCGGTTTCTTCTACTTTATCTGGTGGATCGTGAATGCCATCTGTAACATCTATCTTACCGTGGTCAGAGGAACACCGGTGGTCGTACAGCTTCTTATATGCTACTTTATCGTGTTTGCATCTTCGAGAAACGGAGTTGCGGTAGCTATATTCGCATTCGGTATCAACTCGGGCGCGTACGTTGCCGAGATCATCCGCGGCGGCATAATGTCGATCGATAACGGTCAGTTTGAGGCGGGTCGCTCGCTCGGCTACAATTACGTGCAGACTATGATCTATATAATAATTCCGCAGGTGTTCAAGGCTATACTTCCCACGCTCTGTAATGAGTTCATCGTTCTCATCAAGGAGACCTCGGTTGCAGGATACGTAGGAGTTATGGATCTTACCAAGGCGGGAGACAGAATTCGCGGAGTTACCTTCAAGGCATTCCTGCCGCTTATCGCAGTTGCGCTGATATATCTTGTCGTGGTCATCATACTTACACGACTTGTCAATGTACTCGAGAGGAGATTGCGTAAAAATGAACGGTAATATAAACGATGTGATAATAGAAACACACGACCTCAAAAAGCACTATAAGGGAAGTACGATAAAGGCGCTTAACGGTGTAAGTCTCAAGATCCACCGCGGTGAAGTGGTGGTTATCGTAGGACCGTCGGGAAGCGGAAAATCTACCTTTTTGCGCTCGCTCAATCTCCTTGAGATGCCCACGAGCGGCTCGATAATATTCAACGGTGTCGATATCACGGGAAAGAAAGTAAACATCAATCAGCACCGTCAGAAGATGGGAATGGTTTTTCAGCACTTCAATCTTTTCCCGCATATGACAGTTCTCAAGAATCTGACATCTGCACCGATGAAGCTTCTCAAGCTCTCAAAGGCTGAGGCAGAGGAGAGAGCTATGCAGCTTCTTACGCGCGTAGGTCTTGCAGACAGAGCAGACTCCTATCCCTCGACTCTCTCGGGCGGACAGAAGCAGAGAATTGCTATCGCGAGAGCGCTTGCGATGAACCCCGAGGTAATGCTCTTTGACGAACCCACCTCCGCGCTCGATCCCGAGATGGTAGGCGAGGTGCTCGATCTTATGAAAGAGCTCGCGGCAGAGGGAATGACGATGGTCGTCGTAACTCACGAGATGGGCTTTGCACGCGAGGTCGCAGACAGAATAGTATTTATGTCGGATGGTGTCGTAGGCGCTGATGCAACACCCGATGAGTTCTTTGCCAATACCAAAAATCCACGTCTTAAACAGTTTCTTGATAAGATACTTTAATGAAAAATGCCGCGGGCGATCAAACGATCGCCCGCGGCATTTTTGCTGTTTATTTATCTTCGTTGTTATCCTTTTTGAGCGATTTTCTCGATCCGTCAGGATACTCGATAACCGTGTTGTCGAGAATTGCACCGAACGAGCGGCGGAACTCGAGAATATATTCCTCGTGAAGTGCCTTGCGCTCGGCAGCCTCCTCCTCGGTGAGCGTGCCTTCCTTTTTCTTTTTGGCAAGCTCGTTTATGCGGTCAAGCTTTTTCTGTTCCATAGCTCACCTTACGCGCGGAGAGTAATTCCGAGATTGTGTTCGATTCCGCGGAGTATCTTTGCGGATACTTTCTCAGCCTCTTCAACGGTAAGAGTTCTGTCGGAAGCGCGAAGAGTTACGCGGAGGGATACCGACTTCTTGTTCTCGCCAACCTGAGGACCGCGATAGATATCGAAGAGTTCAACACCCTCAACGAGCTTACCGCCCGCCTTGGTCATTTCCTGCTTGAGTGTGCCTACCTCGAGTGCCTCGTCGCAAACGAAGGAGAAGTCACGGGTGGTTGCAGGGAACTTGGGCAGAGGAGTGTAGAGCTTGGTCTCGTTCATCATTTCAAAGATAGCGTCGAAGTCCATCTCACAAGCGTAAACGGGCACGTCAACGCCGTAGTTTTTCGCAGTGAGAGGATGGATCTGACCGAGAACGCCGATCACCTTGTCGCCTACAACGATCTCAGCGTATCTGCCGGGATGGTAGGAGGGATTGTCGGATGCAGATCTTACGGTCGCATTCTTGATGTCAGCGAGCTTGAGTACGTTCTCGCAAACGCCCTTCATAGCGTAGAAGTCGCAGTTGCCGTACATAGCCGCGCAGAGAACCTTGTTCTCGTTCGGGAGAGTGGTCTCGTTTGTGGGAATATAAACTGTTGCGATCTCAAAGAGTCTTACGTTTTCGTTGTTGAAGTTGTAGTTTCTCGCGATAACTTCCATAATGGAGGGAAGTGCAACAGTTCTCATTACGCTTGTGTCCTCACCGAGAGGATTGGAGATAACTACCGACTTGCGAAGCTGGCTGTCAGCAGCAAGACGGATCTTGTCGTAGAACTTGGGGCTGATAAAGGAGAAGGTCTGGATCTGGTTGATGCCCATTCCGCACATAGCCTTCTCAAGATTGATCTCAAACTTCTGCTTGGGAGTGTAGCCGCCCTGAGTGGTCTCGCCCTTGAAGAGACTCGACTCGATCTTGTTGTAGCCGTAAATTCTTGCGATCTCCTCGGCGACATCATTCATACAGCCGATGTCAGCGCGGAAGGAGGGAGGAATTATCTTGTTGCCCTCTACCTTGAACTCAAGGGTAGTGAGGATCTTCTTCATTTCTTCCTCGGAAATATTGATGCCGAGGAATTTGTTGATAACCGACGCGTCAAGCTCAAGAACGGTAGGCTCAGCCTTACCGGGATATACGTCGATGATCTCGTTTACTACCTCACCTGCGCCGAGAAGCTCAACGAGCTCGCAAGCTCTCTCAAGACCGCCAAAGCAGTTCTCGGGGTCAAGTCCCTTCTCAAATCTTGCAGAGCTTTCGGTTCTCATACCGTTCTTCTTAGCGGTAACACGTACAGACGTGCCAAGGAAGCAAGCAGACTCGAATACAACGGTGGTGGTGTCGTCCTTGATCTCGCTGTTAGCACCGCCCATAACGCCTGCAAGCGCAACTGCACGGTCGCTGTCGGCGATAACGAGCATAGATGAGTCAAGCGTGTGGTCGATGTCGTCAAGCGACTTGAAGCACTCGCCGTCGCGCGCTCTGCGAACTTCAATAGCTGAGCCGTTGAGGCAGGAGTAGTCGAATGCGTGCATAGGCTGACCGTACTCAAGCATTACGTAGTTAGTGATATCAACGATGTTGTTGATGGGGCGAACGCCGCTTGCGCGAAGGCGCATACGGAGCCAGAGAGGCGAGGGAGCGATCTTTACGTTCTTTACCACTCTTGCCATATATCTTGAGCAAAGGTCGGGAGCGGAGATCGAAACAGACAGATAGTTGCCGATCTTGTCGCCGTCGTTTGCAGACTTTACTGCGGGTGTGGGCGCGCTGAAGGGCTTGTCGAAGGAGACTGCGGTCTCACGTGCAAGTCCGATAACAGAGAGACAGTCGGGGCGGTTGGAGGTGATCTCAAACTCAACTACGGTGTCGTTGAGCATAAGAGCTTCCTTGATGTCCATACCAAGCTTGTCGGCATAGCTCTCGTCGAGAATAAGAATGCCGTCAGCTTCCTTGCCGGGCATATCGTGCTCGGTAAGTCCGAGCTCGCCCATAGAGCAGAGCATACCGTTGGAGTCAACGCCGCGGAGCTTACCGGGCTTGATAACGATATCGCCGGGGAGCTTAGCTACGGGGATAGCCGCAGGAACGATAGCACCCTCGAAGATATTCTGCGCGCCGGTAACGATCTGCTCGACTTTGCCACCGATATCAACCTGGCAGATCTGCAGATGGTCGCTGTTCTCGTGGGGCGCGATCGAGAGGATGCGTGCAACGACTACGTTCTCGATATCCTCGCCGAGTATTTCATATCCCTCTACCTTAGAGCCGGTATCGGTCATTCTGTCACAATAATCTTTTACGTCAATGTCGGAAACGTCAACGAAATCCGACAGCCAATTCTTAGATAAATTCATAGTATTACCTCCGTATCAATCAGAACTGCTCGAGGAAGCGGGTATCGTTCTCGTAGAGCAATCTCATATCGTCAATGCCGTAGTGCTTCATAGCAATACGCTCAACGCCCATACCGAATGCAAATCCGCTGTATTCCTTGGGATCAATTCCGCAATTTTCAAGCACAAACGGGTGTACCATACCTGCACCGAGGATCTCGATCCAGCCCTCGTTCTTACAAACGCGACAGCCCTTACCGCCACATACGAAGCAGGAAACGTCGACCTCAGCAGAGGGCTCGGTG
>JAGBIA010000077.1 GCA_017935225.1 Clostridia bacterium
AAGTTAGAAGAATACATATATTACTACAACAATGAGAGAATCTCTCTGAAATTAAAAGGAATGAGCCCAGTTCAGTACCGAGCTCATTCACAAGCAATTTAATATTTAATTTTTGTCTAAACTTTTGGGTTCACTTCAGCCTCGCTTTTCCGTTTTTTAGTTATTGATCTGTCGCTACAAGTGAATTTTCCCTCTCGGCTTTTGCGATCTTCTTTTTGACCGAGATAAGTATCGGAATTGCCAAAGCCAACGTAAGCAGATCGGCTATCGCCTGCACCGAGGCTATTCCGTACGCGCCGCAGAAATGGGCGAGCGGAAAGATTATCGGAATAAAGCAGCTTCCCTGCCTTGCCGTTGAGAGTAAGAACGCGCCGCCCGCGCTTCCGAGTCCCGTGCAGAGCATATTTACGACGGCTACCCACGCGTGTATAGGCATAGCCACGCACTGAAGTATGATGCAGAAGCGTCCTATCTCGCGCATATACACGTCCTCGCCCGCAAAGAGCACTATTATCTGATCGGCAAATACGGCTATCAGCACGCCCATCACGACCGAGCCGACGAGCGCGACGATCGAGGAAAATCTGTAGCTTGCGTGTACTCTGTCGTACCTCTTCGCGCCCCAATTAAATCCGACGACCGGCTGAAATCCGTTGCCAAAGCCGAGGATTATACTGAATGGGAACATCATTATCTTTGTCGACACACCGATGCCCGCGAGCACCGCATCCGAGATGTTGCCTGCCATATCGTTGAGCATAATTCCCGCAAGCACGGCAAGTCCCGAGCGGAATGCCGAGGACGATCCGACCGCGACGATCTCCTTGAAGATATCCTTCGCGATGCGGAAATTCTTTATCGACAGATGCAAAAGGCTCCTGCGAGTGATATACGGGAAGATAAGGATCGCGAAGCTGACGAGCTTGGATATCGCAGTTGCGAGCGATGCGCCCGCAACTCCCATATCGAGTCCGAAAATGAATATCGGGTCGAGTATGCAGTTGAGCACGCCACCAAAGCCCATTCCGATCATAGAAAGCGTTGCACTTCCCTCTGAGCGCAGGCATTGGTTCATTACGAAGTTGCTCGCCATAAAGGGTGCGGCAAGCAGAACGTAGGTCGCGTAGTCGATCGAATACTGCTCGCAGGTCGGTGTTGCGCCGAGCATACGCACCATCGGTGTCATAAAGGTCATACCGAACACCATCAGCAGCGCGCCGAGCGATGCGGCAATAAAGAAGGCGGTTGAGAGCACCTCGCTTGCCTTTTTCTCATCGCCCTTTCCAAGCAGGCGCGCGATATAGCTGTTCGCACCTACAGCAAGCATCGAACCGCAGAGCATTATGAGCTGGTCGAGCGAGGAGTTTACGCTGACCGCCGCGGTCGCCTCTGTTCCGAGCGAGCTGACGAAGTACGTGTCGGCGAGTGAATAGATAGAGCTGATCAGAAACGCAACGATAGTCGGGATAGCCATCTTGGGAATGACTTTCGAGACCGGCTCGTTGAGCATTATATTGCGCCGTCTGTCCTGTCTGTCGTTTTTTGCCTCAGACATTCTTCCCTCCCACGATTATCTCACAGCGCGCCTCTTCGTCGCTGCGAATGATCTCGTCGACCGCAGGCACGCTTATTCTGCCCGAGGTAGCATTCTTGATGCTGATAATCGGAGTTGTCACAGTTGCCTCGACCTCGGATTTCTCAAACGAGAGATCCGCGCCGTGCATTTCGCAATTGATAAGCTTCAGACCCTTGCAGTAGCAGAGCGGCTGAGTGCCTATAATAACGCAGTTCTCAAAGGTCACGTTCTCACAGTACCACGCAAGGTATTCTCCATTAACGATGGAGTTTCTCACGGTCACGTTCTTGGCATGCCAGAACGCGTCCTTGGTATCAAAATTGCAATTTTCAAAGGTAGAGTCGGTTATGTATTGAAAAGAATATTTTCCTTTGAGCGACACACCCTCAAAATCGAGTCGCTCGGAGCGGAGCATAAAATATTCGCCCTCCGCGTGCGTGTCTCTGATCTTGATGTTCTTCGAGAACCATCCAAACTCGAGCGAGGAGATGTCGCAGTCGCTTATCTCGATATCGGCACATTCTCTGAGAGCCTTGATGCCGTGGAGCTTGGAGTTCTTCACTTTTATGTTTTTCGAATACCACAGTGCCGCGCGGCAGAGCGGAGTCAGCTCACAGCAGTCAACCGTCACGCCGTCGTCGTGCCAAAACGGGTATCTGAGATTGAAATAGGAATTCTCTGCTCTGACGTTGCGGCTTTCCTTGAACGCGCTCTCACCGTCGCGCTCACCGTCAAATCGGCAGTTGCGCACGCACACGCCGTCGCTGCCGTAAAGCGCTCTTTCCTCGTCAAAGCTCATATTTTCGTATATTTTCATATCCTTACCTCATAAATTAAACACTAACTTTATTATAGCATAATTCTCTCATTTTTTCAATAGTTTCGACCAAAAATGATTGACTTTTTAGGTCGTTGGTGGTATAATTATCGGGTTAGCTTAACTTTTAGGAGCGGATATGAAATTATTTGAGATATTTTTGACCGGTATCGCGCTTGCGATGGATGCCTTTGCGGTATCTATCTGCAAGGGAATAAAAATGAAAAAGCTGAAGTGGTCGCACCTTGTAATAATTTCCGTTTTCTTCGGCGGATTTCAGATGCTTATGCCTCTTATCGGCTGGCTTCTCGGTTCGCAGCTTGTGCAGTATATTGAAAAGTTCGATCATTGGATAGCATTCGGACTTCTTGCGTTTATCGGCGTTAAAATGGCGATAGAGTCCTTCAAGAAAGAGGACGACGAGTGCGATTGCTGCAAAGAAGCAGAAAAACTTGACCTCAAGGAGCTTTTCGTGCTTGCCATCGCGACCAGCATCGACGCGCTCGCGGTCGGCATAACCTTTGCGCTCTACCCTGATGTCAACATCGTCTCTGCGATCTCGGTCATCGGTATCGTAACTTTTGTCATCTGCTCGGGCGGCGTGTTTATCGGGCACAAGTTCGGCGCGAAGTTCAAATCCAAGGCTGAATTCCTCGGCGGCGTCGTGCTTGTCATCATCGGTCTCAAGCTTCTTATCGAAGGTCTTTTGGCATAGTTAGTTTAAGGCGAGGCTTGGAGGATGCGTTTTATGTTCTTTTCTTTCGGAGAACTTGCTTCGCTTTGCTCAGCGACGAGTTTTCTTCAAAAACATCGAGAACCAAAAGAACTTGAATGGGGGTTGATCAAGGGTTTTTACGTGACTCAAACCGATATTCCCTAAGGGAGTTTGGGATATTGTGATCTATAGCAATATTCCCAATTCAATAGCGATGAAGCAACCCGTGGACAGCACGCTACCACGGGTTGCATTTTTATTTTATCGTAAAAAGGCAGAAGGCGGAGATTTTTCTCCACCTTCTTTTTGCGTATGTATTACTTTTTGAATATCTTCTTAAAGGGATCTGTGTCGTTGGTGAACGCAGGAAGGAGTCTGAACGAGAAGCTGAAGCTCTTCTCCTTGAGCTGCCACATATCATGCAGGCGAGGTCCGCAGGAGTTAGAGCCTATTCCGTTGTGGCGGTAATCGATGTTGACGACCGTCTCGTCAAGAGGCTCGAGCTCGAAGTCGTGCGCGGTCTTGGTGAGCATCTCGGGAGTGAAATGCGAGCAATTGAAGCTGAAGCTCTCGCTCTCTGCCGTATTGGTTGCAAGAAGTCCGTGACCTGCGCAGTTGGCAACCGACATCCAGCGGCTATCCGCGTGAGCCATATTTTCCTGAGGTCTTACGTAGTGCTCGAAGTTATCGGTTGCAGTAGTCTCAAAGATCGAGAGTCTGGACGCCTTGCACTTATCGACGTAGGATTCGTACGGACCCTTACCGAAATACTTGACATATTCGCAATCAGAGGGCATTCTGAACTCAACGCCAAACCTCGGGAGCATAGGAATTCCGTCTGTAACCTTTACGTCAAAGTTAAACTCAACGCCCTCGCCCTTTCTGAAGATATATTCTACCTCCATTCTGATCACGGGGTGCATAGAGGGCGAGCCCATATTCATGCTTGCCTTTACCGATGCTTCCTTGCCATCTGCACTCACAAGCTTGCAGGAATAGCACTTGAGCATCATATAATCGTAAGCAACTTTGTACCAATCTCTCTTGATGTTCCTATCGTTATCGGTAGGTGCGCGCCAGATATTAGGCGTTATTGCCGTAGTAAGAAGCTCCTTGCCGTTATGGTTTATCGAGCAGATAAGGCCGTGTATCTTATCCACGGTATAGGTTTTTGCTCCGTCACATACGGTAATGAACTTATCGCCGTCGCACACGTCAAATTTAGCATTGACCGCGCAAGTATCGGGCTTCGATGCCAAAGCTGCACTTTCAAGAAGTACCTGTTCAAATCCGACCTCGTATCCTGCGTCAGCCCACTCGGTAGCCTCGTTATTCTTGAAATAAAGATTGAGCGTGCAAACTCCGTCGAGCTCTGTGAGAGTCACGGGAAGCTTGTAGCTTCTGCTCTGCTGAGGACGAACGTTAAGTCCTGCAATCCTTCCCTGCTTTACTACCTTTCCGTTACGCTCAACGGTCCAGATGAGGTCTATATCCTCAAGAGTCGTGAAGTAACGCATATTGCGAAGACGTACGGTCGAATTCTTCTGATCGAACGCGATCATTCTGCAAGGACGAAGAACCTGCTTATATTCAACGAGGCCCGAATGAACGCGTCTGTCGGGATAAACGAGACCGTCGACACAGAAGTTGGAGTCGTGAGGTCTTGTGCCGAAGTCGCCGCCGTAGATAAACTTAGGATCTGCAAGAGTTCCTACGTTGACCGAGTGATCGATCATCTCCCACACGCATCCGCCGAAGAAGCTGTCGTTTGCGTAGATAGCCTGCCAATATTCCTCAAGGTCGCCGGGGCCGTTACCCATAGCGTGCGAGTACTCGCAAAGGAAGAAGGGCTTCTTTACGTACTTGTTCTTAGCATAGAGGTTTACACACTCCTCGGGAGTGGGATACATACGGCTCTCGATATCTATCCAAGAGCAATCGTAAGCTTCCCTTTCCTCTTTCTTATCCGAGAGGAGCATAGGCTTACGTCTGCGTGTAATATCTTCAGCGTGAACGATAGCGTCCGGAATTCTTCTGTGTACGTACTCGTACATAAGCTTGTGGTTAAGACCGGTTCCGCTCTCGTTACCGACCGACCACATAAGAACGCACGCGCGGTTCTTATCGCGCTCAAGCATTCTCTCTATTCTGTCAAGGTATGCCTCGGACCAATCGGGATTGTCGGTAAGATCGTCCCAATGGCTCTGATCCCATACGCCGAATTTTGCCGCCATTCCGTGCGACTCGATATCGGTCTCATCGCACAGATAAAATCCGAGTCTGTCGCACAGCTCAGGGAGTCTGGGGTCGTTCGGGTAATGGCTGGTTCTGATCATATTTACGTTGTGTGCCTTGAGGATATAAAGGTCGCGGATCATATGCTCAACAGGGGTAGACGAGCCGAGCTCGGGGTGGCTGTCGTGGCGGTTTACGCCCTTACCCTTGACCTTCTTACCGTTTACGTAAAGCACCTTGCCCTTGATCTCAAAGCGGCGCATACCTATCTTCTGAGAGATGTACTCGTCACCGACCTTGAGCACGAGATCGTAGAGCTCAGGGCTCTCGTCGCTCCAAAGCACTGCATTTTCCACGTCGATCGCGATATCAGCGTGACCGTCGCCCTCAACTCGTCCGCTCGCAAGTGCCTTGCCGCAAGGACAGTAGAGCGTATACTCTACGGATGCCTTGCCCGTAAGCTCAAGCTCTGCGCTGATGCTGCCGTTTTCAAAGCTATCGTCAAGCTTGGTCTTTACGAAAATATCCTTAACGTGCACGGGATCTCTGTAAAGCAGATATACCTCGCGGATGATACCCGAGGATCTGATCTTATCCTGGTCCTCAAGATAAGAGCCGTCGCACCACTTGAGCACGAGCACCTGAACGGTGTTCTCGCCCTCGACGAGATAGTCGTTTACGATAATATCGCTCGTCATATGGCTGACCTGGCTGTAAGCCCCGAATTTCTTATTGATAAAGAGATAGAAGCAGGAGTCAACGCCCTCGAAGATCATATGTATCTCTCTCGACTTTACCGACTCACCGTCAACGTAAAAGCTACGCTCGTAGAGTCCGCAGGGGTTATCGTCGGGAACGTGAGGCGGATCGACAACAAAGGGATAGTTGACGTTAGTATAGTGAGGAACGTCGTATCCGCGTCCAAGCTCGTACTGCCAGCTCTTCGGCACGGTCAGCTTGTCAGAGCCTGCCGAGGTATAGTCCTCTGCCGTGAAATCGTCTATATCGTTTACCGATGCGTAGTAGCGGAAGCTCCACTCACCGCAAAGAGATGCAAATCTCTCGCTCTCTGATCTGTTGCCTTCTCTTGCCGCACTCTCATTCGTGAACGGAATGAAGTACGCGGTCGGCTTCTCGCATCCAACGTGAAGATGCTCAAGCGACTTATGATAATTAAGCTCGGGTAACATAGTGTTCTCCTTTGTGTTATTATTCTTTGAATTTATCCGCAAAAGCGGTTGCAAGCGCGTCACAGCGCTCGTTGTACGGGTGTCCCGTGTGACCGTGTACCCACACGAAGCTGACGTCGTGGATCTCGAGCAGCGAGTCTATCTTCTGCCAGAGCTCGACGTTGAGCACCGCAGACTTATCTGCCTTTCTCCAGCCGTTTCTCTTCCAGGATGCAAGCCAACCCTTATTGATCGCGTCAACGAGGTACTTTGAGTCGGAGGTGAGAACTATCTCGCAAGGCTCGCGAAGCGCCGACATTCCCGCAATAGCTGCCATAAGCTCCATTCGATTGTTCGTCGTGCTCGCCTCTCCGCCCGACAGCTCCTTTTCCTTGCCACGATAGACGAGTATCGCTCCCCATCCACCAGGACCGGGGTTGCCGCGGCAGGCACCGTCAGTATAAAGCTCGACCTTTTTCATACAGCCTTATCTGATGGTCGCGATAAAGCGCAGGAATGCACAGTGTCCTTCGGGAGTGCGCTTATATACGCCCGCATCCTCGAGAACTCTCTCGAAGGTGCGACCGATCTCTTTCTTGATGATCTGCTCGGTGTTCTCGGGTGTAAACTCGTAGTTGTCCTTGAACTTTTCAAACCACTCCTTGTGCTTGACGATGCTCTCGTCCTCGGAAAAGTCTCTGCCCTCTGCGATAAACTTACACATAGTTGCGATCTCGTCACGAAGTCTTGCAGGAAGAACAGCAAGTCCCATTACCTCGATAAGACCGATGTTCTCCTTCTTGATGTTGTGGAGATCAGCGTGAGGATGGTAAACGCCGAGAGGATGCTCCTCGGTGGTGATGTTGTTGCGGAGGACGAGATCAAGCTCGAACTTTCCGTCGCGGAAGCGCGCGATGGGAGTTACAGTGTTGTGAGGCTCGCCGTCGGTGTACGCGTAAACGAACGCGTCCTCGTCGGTGTAGTTTCTCCACGCCTTGTGGATCTTGTCAGCGAGCTCAACGAGGCTCTTTCTGTCCTCGGAGCGCAGACGGATTACCGACATAGGCCAATTTACAAGACCTGCCTCTACGTTGTCAAAGCAAGAGAACTGGATATCGGTGTCGATAGGCGCGGTCGCCATAGCAAAGGTGTAGTTACCGCCCTGAGTGTGATCGTGAGAAAGGATAGATCCGCCGACGATGGGAAGATCTGCGTTAGAGCCGAGGAAGTAGTGAGGATACTGAGCAACGAAGTCAAGCAGACGCTCGAATGTGCCCTTCTCTATCTTCATAGGCGTGTGCTCCTTGGAAAGCACGATACAATGCTCGTTGTAGTAAACGTAGGGCGAGTACTGCATATACCACTGCTTACCTGCAAGAGTGGTGGGGATGAGGCGCAGAGTCTGGCGCGCAGGTCTGCCCGCGTTGCCCTCGTAGCCCTCGTTCTCGGGGCAAAGCAGACACTTGGGGTATCCGCTCTGAGGAAGGAGCTTTGCCGCCGCGATAGCCTTGGGGTCCTTCTCGGGCTTGGAGAGATTTACGGTGATATCAAGCTCGCCGTACTTGCCCTCGTACTTCCACTTTAGGTCCTTTGCAACGCGGTAGGTGCGGATGTAGTCGCTTGCGCGGCAAAGAGCGTAGAAATAGTCGGTCGCGAGCTTGGGGGAAATTGCGTAATAGGACGAGAAGGTGCGGATGACCTCGCTCGGACGGGGAGTGAGAATTCCCATCAGCTTGGTGTCGAACAGATCGCGATAGACCACGCTGTTGTTTTCAAGAAGTCCCTTCTCTGCCGCGTAGTCGCAAAGAGCGGCAAGGATGTCCTCGAGGGGCTCGACCGTGACTGCCTCGTCGGGCTCTATGTATTCGGCAACGCCGAGAGCCGAGAGGAGCGAGTTGGTCATATAAATTCTGTCCTCCTCGGATATGAGCTTTTTGTCGAGTGCGTACTCGATAAGCTGCTTTATTTTCAAAGAGATATTAGTAGACATAATAAAGTCCTCCCATATAATTTTCCACCTTACATTATATCACTTATTTGCCCGCTTGTCAAAGGGAAAAAGCGCTTTTTTTCATTTTTTTGATATCTTTTTACAACCTCGGCGCAAAGAGAAAAATTGTACACAAATACAACGATCTGTTTTTGTGCAAGTTTACAAGAACTTCGGCACACGCTTGACATATGCTGCGGTATATGATATACTTTTCTGTGTAAAAGCTTTTGTAAGGAGCGTTTTATGAGTAAAAAAGCTAAAGATTCCGGCACGTATCTGGCTATTGTCTTTTTCTCAATGTTCATTCTCGTCATTTCGTTTTTGGTGTGGATGTTTTTTAAAGGCGCATATGTCAGACAAAATATGCCGATCTTTCCGAAGGTTGTGGAAATTGCCGCAAACGGCGAGTACGTATATACGTTGGATAACAATAACGTAATATGCAAATATAACAATGACGGAACGCTTATCTGGGTTCGCGGATACGAATCTGGCGGCACTAACTATATTTTTTGCGACGAAGATGGAAATCTTTGCAGATATGAAACGCGCCCCAACGAGATTTACGTTTACGGTGAGGACGGTTCTGTTTCTGAAAGTTATCACAGTACAGAAGATGAGTTGAGCGCGAGAGGAATTGAATTGGGTGCTAAAAGCGTACAAACCTCTCAAGATGTTTCATACGAATTCAAGGATAAATTTTTCGGTGACTCTGTTATTTTGGTAAAAGAAGACACCGCGGAAAGCGAAATAGTAGTTGAATCCCTTTCAAGCCATTTGGTCGGTTTTCTTGTTAAAGGCATTGTGTTTGTATTTTATGCGCTCTTGACAATAAACACTATACGGTGCTTCATAATATATTACTTAATCGACGCAAAAGAAAACGATTACGATGTCATAGACGATGAATGAAAATCAAATTGTTCACGGGCTGCCTCGGCAGCCCGTTTTTCTTTTATAAATCACTCGCACGCCTTGACAAATCGCGCGTGTGGTGGTACAATATACTGAGAGATATTTAACGATACTTTGGAGAGAAACAATGCTTAAAGAAGAAGTAAGAATTAAGATAAGATCAGAGCTTTACGAGGTCGAGGAGTCACTCTTCTCCGATCTGCCCGAGGACGAGGACGAAATTGCCGAGGCTATCGCAGAGGCGGTCGCGGACGGCGAGGGCGAGAAGGATATCCTCGAGATAAATTCGCTCGGCAGCTACTCCTTTGACGGCGAGCGCATCACGATCTCCTACGACGAGACCGAGGGCACGGGAATGGAAGGCTCGGTCACCTCTGTGACATTCCTCAAGGATGCGCCCGAGATCGTGAGTATGGTGCGCGAGGGCACGGTGTCGGCAACTCTCGTGTTCGAGGAGGGCAAGCGTCACCACTGTATCTACAACACGCCCATAATGCCCTTCGAGATCTGCGTGCGCACGAAAAAGGTGGTAAATCGACTCGACATAAACGGCTCGCTCGAGCTTGATTACATAATCGAGATACGCGGCGCAAAAGCCGAAAGAACAAGATTTTATATGCAGGTGCTGAAGTAATTCAGCACCTTTGTTAATTTATACCAATTTTTGCCAAATAAGTTTGGTAACTTTTACAAATGCCAATTTTTGTAAAATCCTTGCATTTTGCTTTGAAATATGGTAAAATATGGATGTTAAATCAAATACTTGGAGGAACAACCATGAAAAAAGCAATTAAAATATTAGTGGCGGACGAAAATGCGACCGAGAGACAGGCTCTCTGCAACGAGCTTCGCCGCGCAGGATTTACAAATCTGCTCGAAGCAGGAAACGGCGAGGAGGCGCTGATACAGATCGGCAAGAACCACCCCGACATCGCGATCGTCGACGTATGGCTATCCAAACTCGACGGCATCGGCGTGCTCCGCAACACTCAGAGCCTCAAGTTCGCACCCGATAAGCCGCCCGCATTCATCGTCGTGTCGATGGTCTCAAAGCAGAGCATCTTTATCGAGGCGGCAAACGCGGGCGCGGACCTCTGCCTGCTCAAGCCTTATAACGTCGAGAGCCTCTGCAAGCATATAACCTCGCTCGCGAAGAGCCGCGACGGCGAGACAGAGCCCGAGCCCGAGGCTGAGAAAGCACCCGATATGGAGGCGCAGGTCACCAAGATCATACATCAGATCGGCGTTCCCGCACATATCAAGGGCTATCAGTATCTCCGCACCGCCATTCTGCTGACCATAAAGGACAGCGACATCATCAATAGCGTCACAAAGATCCTCTACCCCAGCGTCGCAAAGCAGTACCAGACCACCACGAGCCGCGTCGAGAGAGCCATCCGCCACGCGATCGAGGTCGCGTGGGATCGCGGCGACGTGGATACCCTCAATTCCTACTTCGGATACACAATACAAAATAACCGCGGTAAGCCCACAAATAGCGAGTTCATCGCGATGATCGCGGATAATCTCAGACTTAAATATAAGATGTATAACTGAACTAAGCTCCAAGGGAATTTCTCTTGGAGCTTTTTTGCTAATGTATTTACAAAAAGGAAGAATTGTGATATAATGGGAATATCAAAGAGAAAATGCACGTTCATTTTCAGGAGGTCATAATGAAAGCTCAACACACCTTGACGCGTCGTTTGTTGGCGCTCACTTTCCTGCTTCTCATCTGTGCAATGTTGTTTACATCGTGTAGTGCGAGAACTAACCAATCGATAGAAACATCGGCTCCCACGGAAACCTCGAAACCTACCGATGATTCTAAACCCACTGACAACAACCAAACCGAACCTCACGTTCACGCGTGGAGTGACTGGGCTGTAACGACCGAGCCGACTTGTACCGAGAAAGGCGAAGAAAGCCGCTCCTGTTCTTGCGGTGAGGTAGAAAAGCAGGCAATAGATTCCATTGGGCATAGCTTTGGTGAATGGCAAACCACCACAGAGCCAACTTGTACCGAAAAAGGCGAGCAAAAGCGCGAATGCGCTTGTGGTGAGAGCGAAATTCAAGAACTTGATGCAAAAGGACACAACTACACATCCGTTGTAACTGACCCTACTTGCACAGCGAAAGGCTATACCACGCATACTTGCTCATGTGGCGACTCCTATGTTGACAAGTATGTTGATGCTTTAGGTCATAGCTTTGGAGAGTGGAAAACTACCAAAGAAGCTACTTGCGAAAGCAAAGGCGAGCAAAAACGTGAATGTTCTTGTGGTGAGGTTGAAACAAAGTCAATTTCTGCTATAGGACATAGTTATTCCGCAGTAATAACAAAGCCTGCCTGCACAGATAGAGGTTACACCACCTATACCTGCACCTGCGGCGATTCCTATGTAGATAATTATGTTAATGCTACCGGACATACTTTCGGAGCGTGGGAAATCACCAAGGAAGCTACTTGTACAGAAAATGGCGAGCAGAAGCGCATGTGCGCTTGTGGTGAAATAGAAACCGAAGACATTCCTGCCTCTGGTCATAACTATAAGGCCGTAGTTACCGCTCCTTCCTGCGAGGAGAAAGGATACACAACCCATACTTGCCTCTGCGGTAATTCATATGTAGATAACTACGTTAACGAAACCGGACATAGTTTTGGAGTATGGAAAACTACCAAGGAAGCTACGTGTACTGAAAACGGCGAACAAAAGCGCGAGTGTGCTTGCAGTAAATTCGAAACGAAATCTATCGTTGCTAAGGGACATGACTATACATCCATCGTAACTAATCCTACTTGTACTGAGCAAGGCTACACAACCCACACCTGTGCTTGTGGTCACTCTTACACAGACAATTATGTTAACTCCAACGGTCACACCGAACTTATAGACAAAGCTGTAGCTTCTACTTGTACTGAAACAGGTCTTACCGAAGGTAAACACTGCTTCGTATGCGGCAAAATACTCATCGCACAAAAGGTAATTGAGGCGACGGGGCACAGTGTAGTAATCGTCAATGCCGTTCCGCCGACTTGTATCGAGGTTGGATCTACGGAGGGATCTTATTGTAGCACATGTGGCAAAGTTTTGGTAGAACCTACCTACGTTCCTACCAAGGATCATACTCCGAAAGCGGCAGAAGCCAAACACCCCACCTGTACAGAAAGCGGGTTTACATCAGGGGTGATTTGCTCTTATTGTAGCTATACTATAGAAGGCGTAACAAAAGCAGAACCGCTTGGGCATAACTACGTTAACTTAATATGTACGCGCTGTCAGGATGAATTAGAGCCCTCAGAAGGCTTGATCTTCAAATCAAATAATGACGGCACATGTTATGTCAGCGGTTCAGGTACGCTTGATAGCCCGTATCTACTCATTCCTTCCGTTTCACCAAACGGAGATACTGTTACTGCGATTGGTAAATATGCACTTGAATATTTGGACATTAAAATGGTCGTAATTCCGGACAGTGTAAAGGAAATCCGATATGGTGCCTTTATGGGTTGTACGAATTTGACAAACGTTACTGTTCCAAATAGCGTAACCAAGATAGATCATGAAGCTTTTAGAGATTGCGACAGTCTTACAATCGTTTTCATTCCCGAAAGCGTAACCTTCATTGGTGAAGAGGTATTTGATGATTGTGACAACTTGGCGAGTGTAGTTCTTGATGAAAATAACACCGAATATTTTTCTCTGGATGGTATTATTTATTCAAAAGAGCCTAATTATTATGGGGGATACGTCGTAGCTGTACCTCAAAAAATTCAAGGAAACGTTACCTTGTGGGATGGTTTAACTTTTATCGAATATGGAATGTTTGCCAATTGCGCCGGATTGACAGGCATCACGATTCCGAACAGCGTGACCACCATTGAAGCTTATGCCTTCTCCGAATGTACTGGTTTAACGAGCATCATGATACCGAACAGTGTGACCGCAATATATTACGACGCCTTCTATGGATGTACGAGCTTAAAGAGCATCACCATACCTGACAGTGTGACGGAAATAGGAAGTGGTGCTTTTGGAGGATGCACCTCGCTTGAAAGCATCACACTACCTTTTATAGGTGGTGGAAAAACCTCACATGAAGAGGCTTTGTTCGGATATATATTCGGAAATTATGAATCTTCAGAATCTATTAAAATCGAGCAATTGGATATTGCTTATAGCAAATATAAGTACTACATACCAAAAGCATTGAAGTCTGTAACAATAACGGGAGGAAACATATACTTCGGAGCCTTTAGCGGTTGCAGTGGCTTGACAAACATCACGCTTCCGCAGAATGCAACAGTTATTCAAGATTGGGCATTTTCCGATTGCGTGGGATTAACCAATATCGTTATCCCGAAAGGAGTGAAAAAAATCGGTTATAGTGCATTCAGCGGTTGCTCGGGACTCAAGAGCATTGTACTTCCGGACGGTGTAACCATGATAGACGAATATGCATTTGATTGGTGTACCAGCTTAAGCAGTATCGTCATTCCGAACAGTGTCAACAGTATTGGTGAGGCTGCTTTCCGCTCGTGCGAAAGCCTTACAAGTATAATCTTTAAAGGCACGATAGCAGAATGGAATGCTATAACGTTCGACGATTACTGGAGGCACAACGTCCCCGCGACTGAGGTAATCTGCTCCAACGGAACTGTCAGCTTAACTTAAGATCAAACAATCTTCCCCGAAGGGAGCGCGGTGCGCTCCCTTCTCTTTTCTCTTTTGTATTTTGAAAATTCCTCTTGATTTTTATTTTCATATATGTTAAAATGTAAATGGGATAAAATCTTTAGTTAAAGGAAGATATATATTATGGCAAAAACGACGATCGGAATTTTATACGATTTTGACAAGACGCTCTGCACGACCGATATGCAGGAGTACAGCTTTATAAAAAATCTCGGTATGACCTCCTCTGAATTCTGGGGCGAGGCTGCGGGAATTACCGACAAGCACGAGGTTGAGAAAATTCTCGCGTATATGTTCGTGATGATAAAGAAATGCAAGGAAAAGGGCATCAAGCTCACCAAGGAATACCTCAAGAGCTGTGGCGAGAACGTAGTTCTCTACAAGGGCGTTCATACCTGGTTTGACCGCATCAACAAGTTCGGCGAGGAGATGGGTGTGAACATCGAGCACTACATAATCTCCTCGGGAACCTACGAGATCATCGAGGGCACGCCTATTGCGAAGTACTTCAAGCGCATCTATGCCTGCAAGTATATGTACGACGAGAACGGCGAGGCACTCTGGCCCGCGCTTGCGATAAACTACACGCTCAAGACTCAGTACATCTACAGAATTTCAAAGGGCATTCTCGACGTTACCGACGACTACAACCTCAACCGTCTGCAAGACGAGAGTCTGCGCCGCATCGCGTACCGCAATATGATCTACATCGGCGACGGAATGACCGATATTCCCTGTATGAAGATGGTAAAATCGAAGGGCGGCAAATCTATCGCGCTCTACCCCTCGGGCAACAGCGAGCACGTAAAGCCGCTTGTAGAGGATGACCGTATCAACTACGTTTGCGTTGCCGACTACTCGCCAAGATCCTCGCTTGAGAAGATAGTAAAGCTTATGATCGAGAATATGGCGATCATAGACAAGCTTGCCGCAAAAGAGGAAAAGCAGCTCTCGCAATACAAGAAGAGCAGCGAGAAAGACACCAAGGAGGACTGAGATGAGACTTGCACATTCTTGCGGTGAGGCGATAACAGCCGAGCTTATGACAGGACACAAGGCTGCAGGGATCGACACTATCGAAGTATCCGTTGGAAATATGGAGCTTGCCGCCGCACTTGATTTTGCCAAAACACGCGAGCTTGCGGATGAATACGGCATCGAGCTCTGGTCGCTCCACCTGCCCTTTCTTCCCTTCCACGTAATAGACCCCTCGAACCCCGTGATCGCGGACTACACGGTAGAATATTTCTGTTCTCTTATCGACAAGGCTGTCGAGATCGGCATCAAGGTGTTTGTCGTTCATCCGAGCGGCGAGCCTATCGCGGCGAGCGACCGTCCGATGCGTATGGAATGTGCCAAGAAGAGCCTTGCCGCCCTCGCGGAGTACGCGACGGCAAAAGGAACTGTCATCGCGGTGGAGGATCTTCCCCGCACCTGTCTCGGTCGCGACTCGTCGGATATTCTCGAGCTCATCTCGGCACATCCCGACCTGCGCGTCTGCTTTGACACCAACCACCTGCTCGGCGAAAAGATCTCGGACTTTATTGCTAAGGTGGGCGAGAAGATCATCACAACGCACGTATCCGACTATGACGAAAAGAACGAACGCCACTGGCTTTCGGGCGAGGGAGTGATAGATTGGAAGGCACTCAAGGACGCGCTCATAGCTATCGGCTACGACGGACCTTGGCTCTACGAGCTGGGGCTTGGCGGCTCGTCGAGCACGATCGACCGCGAGCGCAGGCTTGAATACTCGGATTTCAGGCGCAACTACGACGAAATAATGGCAGACCTGCCGATCACGCTTATCGGCAAGGGCAAGACCGATCTTCCCTCTTGGAAGTAAATAAAAATTGCGAGAGTTTGTCTCTCGCAATTTTTTATTTAAATTTTACTAAATATATTGACAAAGCGTAATACAGATGGTATAATACAGATAGTACAGATAATACAGTTTAGAAAGGAGGGCATATGGCATTTCAATTCATTGGAAAGCAGGACGTTTATCTTGAGATAGCAAACAAGTATGAAGGCTACATTATAAACGGTCTTTACAAGGCGGGCGACAAGCTGCCATCGGTCAGAGCAGTTGCCGCCGAGCTTGGAGTAAATCCAAACACAGTCGCCAAAGCCTATTCGGTGTTAGAGGACCGCGCGCTGATACGGGCGCTTCCCAAAAAGGGCGCTTTCGTCATATACGGCGAGAACGAAGTTGAAGAAAGCTCTGCCATAGATGCGCGCCCTATTCTGCTTGAGCTAAAAAACAAAGGAATACGATACGAGGATCTTATATCACAGGCAAAGGAGGTATTTGACAAGAATGATTAGAATTTCAGGACTTTCTCACAAGCTTGGCGCAAGCGAAGTGCTGAAAAACGTAGATCTGTGCGTTCCCGACGGCAGCATTATGGGACTTGTCGGAGTCAACGGCGCGGGCATATCCACGCTTTTGCGCTTGCTTTCGGGTGTGTACGTTGCCGATGAGGGCAGTATTGAGATCGACGGCGCATCGCCTACAAAAGAAAAAACGCGCAAGAATATATTTTTTCTGCCCGACGATCCGTATTTCACACACACGACGACAGTAAAAAGTATGCTCGGCATGTACCTGCCGCACTACGACGTTGATATGGCGAGCTATAAGCGCCTTATGGAATTCTTTGCGCTTGACGAAAAAAAGCCGCTCCGCAATTTCTCAAAAGGTATGCGCCGTCAGGCATATATCGCGATCGCCCTCTCGATACGTCCGAAATATTTATTCCTTGACGAAGCGTTTGACGGGCTCGATCCGCTCGCGCGCCTCAAGGTAAAAGAAGAGCTTGCCGCTATGGCTGACGAAAACGGCTCAACTATCATCATTTCAAGCCACTCGCTGCGCGAGCTTGAGGACTTCTGCGACAAATACACGGTCATCGACAACAAAACTGTAAGCAGCTCGGGAGATATCTCGGATCGCGTCGAGCAATACTGCAAATTTATGCTCGGATTTGCCGACGGATTTACCGAAGAGATATTCAGCGCGCTTCCCGTCGTTTCAATAAAATCAAGCGGCAAATTCGCGAACGTTATTTTTGACGGATCGGCGGACGAGATAGAAGAAAAGCTACATACGCTCTCGCCCACCGTCATCGAGCAGATGCCGATAGATTTTGAGGAGATCTTTATCAACGAGGTAACAAAGGAGGTAAAGAAATGACGAGCTTCAGAAAATATTTTGTTTACCATTTCAGATCCACCTTTTTGCGCTTTGTAATTATCGCCGTCCTTGCGCTGCTTGTGGTGTCGGTTTCAGTGTCGGTCTATGACAGTACATATTACGGTAAGGATCTAGCAATGGGTGCGCGTTATCATGACGTAAATATCAGCGTGCTCAACACTTTGGCTGGCATAATATCTACCGTAATCCCGATATTAGAGCTCGTGCCGTTCAAGAGCAAAAGAAATATGGACACAATGCTGTTTCTGCCGATAGACCGCAGAAAAATGGCTGCCGTACACTTTCTCAACGGATTTATACACGTATTCCTTATAAATTTCGTATGTTTCTTAGCGGCATTTTTCATACTGATAGCCAATTCTGCCATCATACTCTATCCGTGGAGCTTTCCTCTGCTTTTTGCAGTAAATCTATTAGGTAGCTTCATAGTATATTCCGTAACCGCGTTTATCTTCGACAGAGCCAATACGACCGCCGACGGTATTGTGTGGTTGGTGATCTACTCGTTTATCGGGCTTGTGATATTTGCAAGCGTCAGAGAAATTTACGGAAATGTTACCGGAACATTTTCCTATCCTAAAAAAGGCGATTTCCTTATCGAGTCAAGTATGTCACCCTATTCTGTGCTGCTTTTCCTTTGCAATAGCTTGCACAAAAATTTATTCCGCCTTACGTATGTCCGATCGGGAGATTCTATAGAAGTAATACAATCCTACAGGGAAAATGTTGATTCACCTGAAATCAACGGAGCGATACTGTGGTCAGAAATCGCGATCGCGTGCGCGTTCGGATTTATCTGGCTTTTCAAGAACAAACGCCCCGAGGAGATCGGCGGTATATCCTCTTCCCCATTTGGCTACAAAGTACTACTCCCCGTGACAGCGATCGCGGTGATCAATTGCGATGCAGATGATATAGCTCTGATAGCTATCATGCTCGTAGTAATGATCGTAGGCTACATAATCTACCGCAGGAGCATTCGCTTCAAGCTTTGGGATTATATATCTATGGCAATAGGAATACTTATCCCGCTTGCTATAGGAATAACAAATTCAATATACTAACAAAAATTGCGAGAGCGGCGCTCTCGCAATTTTTTACTGTGCGTATGTATTATAAATTTTCTTGACCTCAGAGGTGGAGATAGACTCGCTGAGTCCACTTCCCTTCGGTTTTCCGACGATGACGTTGATATAAGCCTTGTCGGTCGACTTTGACTCGGCATAGGTCACGAGGCACACGCCCGCTTCGTCGGTATATCCCGTCTTTCCGCCCTTGATAACTACGGTAGACAGTCTGGGGTTGTCCTTAAATCTTCCGCTGTACCAAGTAGAATAGAAGACGTTTTTATCCTCTTCCGAGCGCATATTCGTAACCAGCTTGTAGCCTTGGAAACTTGTGAGAAGCTCGCGGCAGAGCGGATTATCAAGCGCGTAGGTCATTATAGCCGCCATCTCTCGACAGGTAGTATAATTATTTTCATCGTGAAGTCCCGTGCAATTCGAGAAATTCGTTCCCGAAAGTCCGAGTTCTCTCGCCTTTGCGTTCATCAGCCCGACAAATTTATCCTCGCTACCCGAGATATGCTCTGCAAGCGTGAGTATCGCGATGGTGTCCGACTGATAGGAAGTCAGGTAAAGCAGATCCTTTACCGTCAGCACTTCGCCGACCTTGAGTCCAAATCCCGAACCCTCGTTCTTCTCGGCGTAGTCGGCAATTTCCTGCGTGACCGTCAGCTTCGTCGTAAGGCTATTGAGGTTCTCGCAAGCTACGAGCAGAGACATTACCTTTGTCATAGACGCAGGATATATCTTAGAATCCGCGTCCTTCTCTGCGATAGACGTGCAACCGTCCGAGCCGATCTCGATAAGTATAGTATTATTCGAGTCGATCACTCCGTCGATCTGCTGAACGAACTGCGAGGTAGACGCTATGTAGTTCGACATTGATGGAGACGTCGGCGGGATAGTTTCCTTATTCGTCTGCGGCTTTGCGGTTGGGAGCTCGCCTCTACCCGTACCCGAGGGGCGACCTGACTGTTGGCTGTCTCCGGGGCTGCTGTAGCCGTCGGTCTCCGTGAGCAGCAACACGAAGAGCGACGCTGTGAATGCCACCAAAAGAATTATAGTGGTTATAAGAATGATCCAATATTTCTGTCCGGGCCATCTTTTTGGCTCGGGAAAGCCCATATTTCGTCGGGGGGGGCTTTTGTGCTGAGTTCTGTGATCCATCTGCACTTCTCCTTGACATACTTTTATATATTGTACCATATTTTCACTCACTTTGCAAGTACAAAAGCAAAAAAAATCAGGCTTACTGCTCATTTGAGCAGTAAGCCTTTATCCAAGGTTCTATATTCTGGGGCATTTTGCCTCTTTTTTACTTAATAGTTCTATAGAAAGATTTATGGATAACACTCTTTGAGTGAATTTATGCAACTTTGCGTTGCGTTTTGATTACTTTGCGTAATCTACCGCGCGGCTCTCTCTGATCAGGTTGATCTTGATCTGTCCGGGATACTTGACCTCTTCCTGAATCTTCTGAGCCATCTCTCTGGCAACCAGCTTCATTCCGTCGTCGTTTATCTCCTCGGGATTTACCATTACGCGTATCTCTCTGCCTGCCTGAACGGCAAACGCCTTATCAACGCCACTAAATCCTTTTGCGATCTCCTCGATCTTTTCAAGTCGTTTGATGTAATTTTCGAGATCCTCTCTACGCGCACCCGGTCTTGCAGCCGAAATTGCGTCTGCAGCCTGAACGATGACCGCAGTTATAGTCTGGGGATCTACGTCTCCGTGGTGAGCCTCGATTGCATGGATCACTTCACGGCTTTCCTTGTATCTCTTTGCGAGATTTACGCCAAGCTCAACGTGTGAGCCTTCCATCTCGTGAGTCTGCGCCTTACCGATATCGTGAAGCAGTCCGGCACGCTTCGCTACCGTACTGTCAATTCCGAGCTCGTCGGCTATCATTCCCGCGATAAGTGCTACCTCGATAGAATGCTTAAGAACATTCTGTCCGTAGCTGGTTCTGTATCGGAGTCTACCGAGCATTCTGACCATATCCGCGTTGATTCCGTGGATACCTACGTCAAAGGTTGCTCTTTCTCCTGCCTGCTTAATGCCTGCCTCGACCTCCTTCGTCGACTTTTCAACAGTCTCCTCTATTCTCGACGGATGAATTCTACCGTCGGAAATAAGCTTTTCAAGAGTCAAGCGAGCGATCTCACGGCGGACGGGATCAAATCCCGAGAGCGTGATCGCTTCAGGCGTATCGTCAATAATGAGTTCAACACCCGTCAGCTTTTCAAGCATCTGAATGTTTCTGCCCTCACGGCCGATAATGCGTCCCTTCATATCCTCATTGGGAAGCGACACAACAGAAACCGTGCTTTCTGCCACATGATCTGCGGCACATCTTTGAATGGCAAGTGAGATTATGTTCTTTGCCTTGGCATCGGCGTCTTCCTTGAACTGTGTTTCAAGTTCGGAAAGTCTTTGAGCAAGCTCGTGCTTAACCTCAGATTCAACTCTGTTGATAAGCTCTTCCTTAGCCTCATCTGCAGAAATTCCCGAAAGCTCTTCAAGCACCTTGAGTTCCTTCTGATGAAGCTCTTCGATCTGTTCGCGGAGAAGATCGTTTTCTTTCAGCTTTTTATCAAGCAACTCGTTCTTGTGCTCAAGCGCCTCAGACTTCTTATCCAGATTTTCTTCCTTCTGGGTAATTCTGCGCTCCATTCTCGAAACGTCTGCTCTACGCTCCTTGAGTTCCTTCTCAGCTTCATTTCTCTGCTTAAGAATTTCCTCTTTCGCGCTGATCATCGCTTCCTTCTTCATGGTCTCAGCCTGCTTTGCTCCATCGTCGCGGATACGCTTTGCTTCTTCCTCAGCCGAGCCTATCTCAGCTTCTGCAACTCGCTTACGTGCGTTGTAGCCTACCTTACGGAAGATAAGCGCAGACAGCACACCTGCAACGACAAAGGCGCCAAGTGCCAGCAAAATAGCATATATCAATTCCATTTCCAGCACCTCCTTGTCTTGTTTATTTTTTTGTCAAAGATTATAGATATATCAAGCAACTCTACCCGAGTTTATAGCATGACACATATATACATAGTCTATTTTACTCCTTTTTTTCGTTTTTGTCAAGAGCTTTTGTCATTTTCTTGTGTTTTTTAACTCATTTTTTGCAATTTTGGGCAAAAAAAGAAGCATACGCACCCATTTCGAGTACGTATGCCTCTTTATTTTAAGCCATTAGCCAAGCTTTGCCTGGTTTACCTTGATGCCGGGGCCCATAGTGCTTGCGATTACGCAGCTCTTGATGTACTGACCCTTTGCAGCAGCGGGCTTTGCCTTGATAACTGCACCAACGAGAGTGTCGAAGTTCTCACCGAGCTTCTGTGCTCCGAAGGAAGCCTTACCGATGGGGCAATGGATGATGTTGGTCTTATCGAGTCTGTACTCGATCTTACCTGCCTTAGCCTCAG
>JAGBIA010000078.1 GCA_017935225.1 Clostridia bacterium
GAGGGGTTTTTTTTCAATTGTCCGTTTTTAATGGACTTGTGCACACGTCGGGGCGGTGTTTCTTGTTTCAAAGCATTGTAAAATTGAAAAAAATCAAAAATGCCGTGATATCGGTTAACGCCAATTCTCTCTTAAACATGTCATCCTGAGCGGAGCACGGCGATATTGTAAAAAGAAGAGGCACAAAACTTTAAATCCGTGCGCAGCCGAACCTTTTTTCGACCGTGTTAGGCGAAAAAAGGCGAGGGAGTGGCTTGCCCACGAACCGAGGGATCTACAAAAGAGTTAGATGTAACCCAACACAACACAAAATGTTACTTTAAAGCCAAAAGGACAATATAGATCGAAGTAGATCCCGAAAATTGCCTTGACAATTTTCGCTTTTCGATTTGCTCACTATATTATCGTTCGCAAATCTAAAAGTTCGACTCCTCGCTTCGCAACGTCGCTCAGGATGACACGCTGAAATATGTAAGAATTTTTACATTGTTTTTTATTTCGTTACTTTTATGCACGCGCCGAGGGGAACGTATATTTCACTAAGGCTTGCTCGGACGCGCTTCTTGCCGCCGACGCGCTTGCCGCGGCAATCGAGCACCTCGATATAGCTTCCCTTCTCCGCTTTGAGAATTATATTCTCGCTATCGGTGAGGTTTACCATATAGGTTCTCGCGAAAGTGTCGGTCGCGTCGCAGATTGGTGTCGAGATCGCGAGCGAGATCTTCTCGTCCTCGCCCTTTGCGGTCGCGTAGCCGTATCCGTAGCCTTCGAGCTTGACGTTGAGCTTGCCGTCCATAAGCGTGCTCTTGTGCGCCATCCAGAAGTCAAGATAATTCTTCAGCACCTCTCTCTGCTCGGGCGTGGTGTCCGCGTGGATATTAGAGATCTGCGGCACCGAGAACATCGTGCCCCAAAGCTGTGTCGCCACGTTCTCGGGCGTGTCGCTCTTGCTCCAATACATCATATCCGAATGCACCGCACAGCTCGACGAGGTGAGTCTGAGGTCGAGAGTCGCATTCTTGTTCTGCACCGAGTCGAGCGGGCAATCCCACACGCGTATCATATTGCCGTATGCGCTGATGACGGGGCCAAAATAGGGCTGGCGGAACTCGATGAGCATATTCGGCTTGATCGCATTCAGCGCCTCGGTTATATCCTTGAGAAGCTGCTCGGTAGCATCCTCGACAGATGTGAAATCCATTCCGTCCTCGACCTTACCGTTCGAATTGAAGCGGTCGATGAAGTCGAGCTTGAGTCCGTCGAGGTCATAACGCTTCACCGCGTCAACGTAGGTCTCGACCAAGAAGTCACGTACCTCTTTATATCTCGGGTCAAGCACCGCGTAGTGTCCCTCGGGATGCTCGCGAAGGTATTTGCCCTCAAATCTCTTGTAGTTCTTTGCCTTGTGACCGATAAACGCGATGCTGAACCAAAGCATTACGTTGAGTCCCATCGCGTGAAGCTTGGGAACGAGAGCCTCAAGGTCGCCAAATCTGCGCTTCTCGGGCACCCAGTCGCCGACGAATTCGTATATTCTGCCAGGGATTGCTTTCTGCCATCCGTCGTCGATGATGACGGTCTTCATTCCGAGCTTTACCGCCTGTCTGCACTCGCGGAGCACTTCTTGCGCGGTCATCGACTGCCAGAGCGAGTACCAGGTCGAGTACATAGGCTCTTTAGCAAGCTCGGGCGCGTTCGACGCGCGGTAGCCGAGGCTGTCGTACCAAAGTCTCGCCTCCTGTATCGCGTCATCAAAGAGAATGTCGCGCTCGTCGATGCGCAGAGCCGCCTCGTATCTATCAAAAGGCCCTGTCACATTCGTGAAGAACTCTATCTGCACTGTCACCGTGCCGCCGCGCTCGTTTGCTCCCATAGAGATGCAGAGCGGGCTCTTAACGTCTGAGATCGCAACGAGATATCTGTTCTTTCCGCTCTTCGAAAAGAGCTGCTTGATCGGCATTCCGCCCGCAAGTCTTGAGTGCGTGGGCACTTTGAGCCATCCAAAATTACGCGTGCGGCTCATAGGATCCCACATTCCGTATATATCGACCGCAGGCATCTTGTAGGAAAGCGACACGGTCTTGGGTATAACAGTCTCTACAAAGTCGAATTTCAGTTTAAAGTAAGAGATCTCTCCCTCTTTTTTCTCAAGGTAAAACTCTGCGCCAAAGTCTGCCTCGCTCTCGAGCGTGTAGGCTCTGCCGTCTATTTCAAATATCTTTTTCATTTGCTTTCTCCAATCTTTTAGAAAAGCCACCACAAAGTCGGTCTTTGCGGTGGCTTTTGAAATATCAAATATCGTTTATCAGTCGAAGTAGCCTTCCTTGTAAAGAAGCTCTGCGTTGAGCACCGCGCCGCCTGCCGCGCCGCGAAGCGTGTTGTGAGAGAGACCTACGAACTTGTAGTCGAAGAGGCTATCCTCGCGGAGTCTGCCGACAGTTACGCCCATACCGCCGTAAATATCACGGTCGAGCGCAGCCTGAGGTCTGTTGTCCTCTTCAAAGTAGGTGATGAACTGCTCGGGAGCGTTGGGAAGTCCGAGCTCCTGAGGCTTGCCGCGGAAGTTCTTCCAAGCCTCAAGGATCTCCTCCTTGGTGGGCTTGTTCTCAAACTTTACGAACACAGCCGCAGTGTGACCGTCGGTTACGGGAACGCGGATGCACTGAGTGGTGATGAGGGGAGCGTCAGCCTTGACGATCTCGCCGTCAACTACCTTACCCCAAACACGAAGGGGCTCCTGTTCGCTCTTCTCTTCCTCTCCGCCGATGTAGGGGATGACGTTGTCGATCATCTCAGGCCACTCGTTGAATGTCTTACCTGCGCCCGAGATCGCCTGATAGGTAGTAGCAACCACCTCCTTGATGCCGAACTTGAGCAGAGGTGTGAGCATAGGAACGTAGGATTGGATGGAGCAATTGGGCTTAACAGCGATAAATCCGCGCTTTGTGCCGAGTCTCTTTCTCTGCGCCGCAATTACCTCATAGTGAGAGTTATTTATCTCCGGAATTACCATCGGAACGTCGGGTGTCCAACGGTGTGCCGAGTTATTGGAAACGACGGGGATCTCGTGCTTTGCGTAAGCCTCCTCAAGAGCCTTGATCTCGTCCTTCTTCATATCTACTGCGCAGAATACGAAGCTTACGAGCTTACCGACCTCATCTATCTGTGCTGCATCGAGAACGACCATCTTCTTGAACTTCTCGGGCATCGGAGTCTTCATCTTCCAACGTGCACCGACAGCCTCCTCGTAGGTCTTTCCCGCAGAGCGAGCAGATGCCGCGAGTGCGGTAACTTCAAAATAGGGGTGGTTTTCAAGCAGAGTCAGAAAGCGCTGACCTACCATACCGGTAGCGCCGACTACGCCGACCTTCATCTTTTCCATAATAGCAAAAATCCTTTCAGAATTGATTATAATAAAATATACAATAATGATACCACAACAAAGAACAAAAATCAAGATTTTTTTATTGTGACTTGAATACAAAATTGACAGTTTATGCGTTTTTCTTTAGTAAAATTTACACAAAAAACCAAGCCATTTATTTTATGAGCATCGCGTAGAGCTCGTTTCGGCTCATTCCGAGCTCCTTTGCCGCCGCCTTGATGGCGTCATTACGGCTCATTCCCCCGTCCATAAAGTGTGCCACCGCATCCTCGGGAGTCTCGAAGCCTGCCGCCTTATTCTTACCTACAGCCTCAGGCGAGCCGCCCTCGATCACAAGCACGTACTCGCCTCGCGGCTCTTTTTCAGAGTATATCGCGATCGCTCCCGCAATCGTCGTTCTGCAGATCTCCTCGTTGAGCTTGGTCAGCTCTCTGCATAGCGAGATGCGCCGCTCGCCGCCGAGAGTCTTCTCAAGATCCTCGAGCGTCGTGCGGAGCTTGTGGGGTGCTTCGTGCAAAATAAAGGTCCTCGTCTCGAACGCGAGAAGCTCAAGTCGCTCGCGCCTCTCTTTTTTTGGCACGGGCCAAAATCCCTCAAACACAAATCTCGCCGTAGGGAGTCCCGAGAGTGTCAGTGCGGTGATGAGCGCGCACGCACCTGGGATAGAGGTCACGGGGATGTTTCTCTCGGCGCAGAGGCGGACGAGATCCTCCCCCGGATCTGATATCGCAGGCGTGCCCGCATCGGTCACAAGTGCGCAGGACTTGCCCTCGAGCAAAAGCGAGACTATCTCCTCGCCCTTCTCTCTCTTGTTGTGCTCGTGGTAGGATATAAGCGTTTTGGAAATGCCGAAATGCGTGAGCATTCTCAGCGAATTCCTCGTATCCTCCGCGGCTATCACGTCGACCTCGGAGAGCACCTTGAGCGCTCTCTCGCCCATATCGGCAAGGTTTCCTATAGGCGTTGCCACGATATAGAGCATTCCGCCGATGACCTTATTCTTTTCACGCATTTCGTCGTTTCTCATTGTATTTCTCTCTTTCATTCACGTTCGCACGCGACCTCACATATCTTTATAAATAAGGGCTCTGCCAAATTCCGTAGATTACACAGTGAGGACACGTATATGGCTATAAAAATATACATCGATCAGGGACATAATCCGCAAAACCCCAACGCAGGCGCTGAGGGAAACGGACTTCGTGAGCAGGATATAGTTTTCCGAATAGGAATACTGCTTGGCGATCTTCTGCGCGCAAACCCGAATTTTGAGGTTCGGCTCTCACGTCCGACACCTGACACGCAGATCGGCACGTCTAACACGACGAGCCTGCGCGCACGCGTGAGCGACGCGAACGCGTGGGGCGCGGATTGGTTTATCAGCCTTCACACCAACGCATCCGAGATAGCCTCTGCTACGGGATGCGAGGCATTCGCATTCTCGCGCACCTCTCCCGCATTCGCGCTCGGCGAGGATATTCTCGTCGCTCTCAGCGAGTCCACGGGACTACGCAATCGAGGTATGCAGGTGCGAAGCGGTCTTTACGTTCTGCGTAAGACCACGATGCCGTCGCTCCTCGTCGAGCTCGGATTTATCTCAAATCCCCGTGATGCCGCGCTGATGTCGGGCAGTCCCGAGCTGTTTGCGGATGGAATATACCGCGGTATACTTAACTATTTTGATCTTTGAGAAGCTCGAGAAGCTCCTCCTCGGAGATTATCTTGACACCAAGCGACTGCGCCTTTGTCAGCTTGCTGCCTGCCGCCTCGCCCGCAACTACGTAGTCGGTCTTCTTTGATACGCTACCGACCACCTTGCCGCCCGCCTTCTTGATAAGCTCGGATGCCTCGTCGCGCGACATAGTGGGAAGCGTTCCTGTCAGAACGAAGGAAAGTCCCGCGAGGATCTCTCCCTTTGGCTCGTTTGTGTTGACGGTAATAAGCCCCGCGGCCTTGAGTCGCTGACAGAGCGCGACGTTCTGCGGATGCGAGAAGAAATTGACCACGCACTCGGCGGTGATCTGTCCAAAATCCTCAAGCTCTGCGATCTGCTCGACGCTCGCGACTGTAAGCTCGTCAAGCGTGCCAAATCGGTCAGCGAGCGCGGCTGCCGCGACCTCGCCTACGTTTCTTATTCCGAGCGCGTAGATCAGTCGCGCAAGTCCCGCCGACTTTGACGCCTCAATTGCCGAAACGAGATTTTGCGCCGACTTCGTGCCCATTCTCTCAAGCGTTTCTATCTGTGAAACCTCGAGCGAATAGAGATCTGCAACGTCGGATATGAGCTTATTGGAGAGCAAAAGCTCAACTATCTGCGGTCCGAGACCGTCGATATTCATAGCGCCCTTCGAGGCAAAATGCTCGATCGAGCGCGAGAGCTGTGCGGGGCAGGCGCTGTTGGTACAGCGGAGCGCCGCGCCGTCGTCCTTGTCAAAGAAGACGGGCTCGTGGCAGGACGGACAGTGCGTGGGCATATAAAATTCCCTCTCGCTTCCGTCTCTTGCCGAAATATTTGCGCGAACGACCTCGGGAATTATATCTCCCGCCTTGCGAACGACTACCGTGTCGCCGAGCATAATTCCGCGCTCACGGATAAAGTCGATGTTATGCAGAGTCGCACGGCTGACCGTCGTTCCCGCAAGTCTCACGGGAGAAAGCTCAGCGGTAGGAGTCAGCACACCCGTTCTGCCGACGGCGATCGACACGTCGAGAAGCTTTGTCTCCTTCTCTTCGGGCGGAAATTTATATGCGACCGCCCACTTCGGCGTGTTAGTTCCCTCGCCGATCTCGCGTCGCTCGTCAAGACTATCAAGCTTGATGACCACACCGTCGATGTCGTACGCGAGCGAGTCGCGCGCGTCTCCGATGCGCCTGATGTGCGCGGCTACCTCGTCATAGGATGACGCGACCGTGCGCATCGCAAGCGTCTTAAATCCGAGCTCGGAGAGTCTGTCGAGCGTTTCGGTGTGGCTCGTCGGCGCGTGACCGTCGGCATAAAGCGAGCCCTCTTGGAAATTAAAGACGAAAATGTCAAGCCGTCTCTCTGCGGTGATCTTCGAGTCAAGCTGACGGAGCGAGCCCGCCGCGGCATTTCGGGGATTTGCCATAAGCGCCTTGCCCTCAGCTTCGCGCTTTGCGTTGATGTCCTCAAAGACCGCCCTCGGCATATATACCTCACCTCTGACCGTGAGCGTGAGCGGCTCGGAAAGAGTCAGCGGTATCGACTGAACGGTTCTCAAATTCTGTGTTACGTCCTCGCCGACGACACCGTCGCCGCGAGTCGCGCCGCGCACGAACTGACCGTTCTCGTAGCTGAGCGAGACGGACAAGCCGTCGATCTTGGGCTCAACCGAATAGGACGGCGCGCCGAGAGCATCGCTCATCTTCGAGCAGAAATCCTCGGTCTCTTCAAAGGAAAATACATCCGCGAGCGAGTCCATACGCGCGGTGTGGGTGACCTTTTCAAATTTATCAAGCGCCTTGCCGCCGACTCGTTGAGTGGGCGAGTTCGGATCGTAGAGCGAGGGGTTCTCCTCCTCGAGTTTTTTCAGCTCGGCGTACATCATATCGTATTCGTAGTCGGATATCTCGGGAGCATCGTAAACGTAGTATCTCTGCGCGTGGTAATTCAGCTCGCGACGGAGTTTTTCGACTCTCTCGATTATTTTATTATCAACCGAAGAATTCATATCTGCCTCCAAATTTTCAACTATATTTATTATACCAACTTTTCAGCCGTATGTCAATCGAATTGACGCTTTTTTATTGTAAACAGGAATAAATCTTAACTCCTTGAGAGCAACGCAGAAAAGTTTTTGATCAAACTTTTTACAAAAAGTTTGTCGTGTGCCGCCTGCGAAAAGGCGGTCGCTCGTCGCAACGAGCGAAATCTCCTTTCGGCGTTTTCTTTTTACCAAGCTTTTTCTTTTGCGCCTTTTGAGTCAAAAGAAAAAGCGGATAAAGGTCATATGTCTTTATCCAAAGCCGCTTTTTGCTTGAATCTTGACAATGCTTGGGGATTGTGGTAAAATGAATGAGGACATGTTATTATCAAACATGGAGGTTATTTTATGATTAATAAATATTACGTTATTTTGCTATTTTTCGCAGCCTTATTGTTCATAGGATGTAAAGCCTTTATGTCTTTGATCATATATACCTCGTTTTCTAAAAATCAATACAAAAAATACAAAAGAGAAACAAGCTTTTGGGGCAGATATTTTATCGTTTCCACACAAAGACATATTAAAGATCGCTATTCCAAGTCTGAAAGAAGAGTGATAAAACATACAAGTATTGTTAAGATCTTATTTTATCTCAATATACTTTTGCATTTATTTTTCACAATTTACTTTTTTAGTGTTTTGATTTTTTGCTTTATTATTAAAAACGATGCAATCGTAGGCTCAATAAGCTTAATATATTTTTTGATGATCCTATTATTTTTCTTCGTTTTTGGTCTGATAGAACAATACGAGAACCGTAATTATCATAAAAAAAGGAGTCATTGATAGTACTAAAACTGTTCGGCTCTTTGCTAATAACTAATTTGGAAAACCTAAAAAAGATAAACCAATAGTTTTCACGGGCTGCCTCGGCAGCCCGTGTTTTTGTTTAACAAACAAGCGGGAGAATAATATCCCCCCGCTTAAAAGTATTCTGCTATAGGTTAACGTTTTTCCATTTTCCCGAGCGCCATCGAAAAAGATAGACAGTCGCTTTGAAGGTTTCATCAGCGGCAAAGGCTATCCAAAGTCCGAGAATTCCCATATCGCAGAGCACACATAAAACGTAAGAAAGTGCAACGCTGCAAGCCCAGCAAGATACAGTCGAAGTAATGAAAGGTATCTTCACGTCTCCGTTCGCACTGAGCGAGCCCTCGGAAATATTGTTGACCGCACGTGGCAGTTGAACGAAAAGATCGGCAAAGAAGATTATACCCGATGCCGCGATTATCTCTTCATCAGAAGTAAAAAGTCTCATAAGAGGTCTGTGGAAGGCAAATGCGGCAAGCGAGAGCACGAGGTTACAGCAAAGAGCGATACAAAGGTTTTGTCTGTAAAGCGTTTTGGACTTTTCGAGCTGTCCTGCTCCCTTATATCTCCCCATAAACACGGTATTAGCCGAGCTAAGCGCGCCGCCTATGAGCGGAACATAGCCTACTATATTTGCTATATATACCTTGGTATTTATAACGTCATCCCCCATAAGTGCGACAAATCCCGTAGTCACGGTCTGCGCTATTCTGAACATAAAGCTGACCATCGCACCCGGGATGCCGAGCTTTAAAGTCTTGAGCATACTGCTCGCCTTGTATTCAAAAGCAAATGGGCATTTGCAACGTCGGAAGATCAAAATCGATGAAATAAGGCTCAGCACCTGGGCAATTCCCGCGGCAAGCGCGACACGCGAGATCGGGCTCATAAAGTCAAGTCCCGAATAAAGTGCTACCCATGAGAGCAGGAAATTCAGCAGATTTCCGGACACACCCACCACGAACGTATATTTTGAAAATCCGTTGCAGATAAGCAGATTATTAAAAAAATTCATCAGCGCGACTATCGGAAGAAAAATAGCGCGCACCGTGTAATATTTACTCGCAAGACTCAAGGTCTCTCCCTCGAGGTTCATAGCGGAGAGAAATATCTCTCCGAGGAATAGGTTTGCAATACCCAAAACGACTGATGCGACCGCAACGGTTATGACACCCGTGCCTGCGTAATGTGCCGCGCGCTTGCGGTCGGACGCACCAAGCTCGATAGATGAAAGAATTACCGTGCCCGAGGTGATCATATTTATCAACACCACGCTCAGATCCATCACCTGATTTGCCACACTCGATGCAGTTACGGCACTCTCGGAAAAGCCCGAGAGCAAAACGGTATTTGCGCTTCCGTAAAGCACGGTAAATATATTCTGCATAAGCAGCGGAAGCATCAAGGAAATAATAGTCATCCTTTTTCCGTTGCTCTCAAGCGACATTACCGATCTGTCAAAATGCAAATTGCTCACCTCGTTTAAACTGCGTAGGAGAAACACCTATGGCTCTTTTGAAAAACTTACTGAAATAATATTTATCTTCAAATCCAACGTCGGATGCGATCATCTCAACGCTCTTGTCGGTCGTAAGGAGAAGCACCTTGGCTTTTTCAATGCGCAGATGATTTCTATAGGCAATAATGCCCATTCCCTTCTGATTTTTGAAGATACGATTTGCGTGATCGTATGAGATAAGAAAGCTTCGCGCTATATCGTCCGAAGAAAAATTCTTGTTGTAATTTGCCTCCACAAATCCGGCTATTCTTGCACTCAGTGAAAGATTTTTAAGATATCCGTCTTTTTGCTCGCTGAGATATGAATTGATCCAAAGGCGCTCGAGCTTAACGGTCAGCGCCGCAACTCCTTGAGAAAGCTCAAGACGCTTTTCAATTCCAACATCCCAAAGGCAAAGATGCAAAGCCTTGAACTCGGACGAAAGATACTCAAACAGCTCACTGTTATCCACGTGCATCCGCTGAGGAATAGCCGCCTTAAAATGCTCATAGCGGCGCGGATCGAGCCTGTCACTTTGCGAGAAGGCGCGATTTTTGGTAACTATCTCATCAAACAGATCACCGTCACTCAGCTCTTTTGCCGTAAGATCGCCCTCAAAATGAATATAAAAATACTCGCAATCTGTGCAAGCAATAGGACTTTGGCTGTCGCCCTTGTCAAACAGCACAAGGTCCCCGCGCGCAAGACGCATCTCCTCCCCGTTGACTCTTAGCAAAAGCTCGCCGCCGGTAACAAAATACATAATGTAGGTATTTGTTCTTCTCGAGACGTGAGCTCTCGGCGGTACAAGATGCTCTTTTGCAGAAAGTGATATTTTTAATGTATTATTCAGATTTATAACAAAGCTCTTCATATTTCTCACCTCGCTAATATTAAAGCACAAACGCGCTTCCTTTACAATATGCAAAAGAGATATTTTTTGTACAAAACAGATATTTTTGCGTCGCGCCTGTATAAACTGACCGAAAGCTTTGATGTTTTGTTTTCATGCCGTACAAGCTGATTTATCTATGACAAGTTATGAAACGGTCAAAAAATTCATAATGATTAGAATAGCAGGAGTCGGAGGTGGGTATGGAGTTTATTTTCAGCTTTCTTATATTTGCCGTAGCCCTCGTCAACGGGTGGACCGACGCGCCGAGCGCGATAGCGGGCTGTGTGTCGACTCGCTCGCTCACGCCGCGCGCGGCGCTGATCCTCGCCGCTATCTGCAATTTCTCGGGCGCGGTCATTATGGCGCTCATCCGCCCCGGTGTTGCGAAAACGCTCTACGGCATCGCGGATTTCGGCGCCGACCGCCGCTCTGCTATGATATCGCTCTGTGCGGCTCTCATCTCGGTCATCCTCTGGGCGTCATTCGCCTCGCTTTTCGGTCTGCCGACGAGCGAGAGCCACGCGCTGATCTCGGGTATGAGCGGCGCGGCGCTCGCCTCAAATCGCGATCTTTCGGCGATACGGCTTGACGAATGGCGTTCGGTCATCATCGGCATTCTCGTCTCCACCCTCCCCGTGATGATCTTCGCGCTACTCATCTACCGCCTCACGCTCCGCGTGTTTGCCTCTCAGGACAGACGCGGCACGATGCGCTATTTCTCGCGCGTTCAGCGGCTCGGTGCGGGCAGCAGTGCATTTTTACACGGTGCGCAGGACTCGCAGAAGTTCATCGGCGTTTATATGCTCGGGCTTTCCTTTCTCGGCAGGGGCGAGAGCGGCGAGAGCTTTTCGATACCGCTATACATAACCCTCATCTGCGCCGCCGCGATGACGCTCGGCACTATGATCGGCGGCGCGCGGATAATAAAAAAGGTCGGCTGTGAGCTGACCGATCTCGATCCGCTCTCAAGCTCAGCCGCCGACACCGCCTCTTCTACCGTACTTGGAGTTTGCTCGTTTCTCGGGATACCTACCGCGACCACGCACGCAAAGACCTGCGCTATGATGGGCGTGGGGCTTTGCCGCAGGCATTCGACTAACCCCAAGGTCGCCATCGAGCTTTTCGCAGGCTGGCTTCTGACCTTCCCTATCTGCGCGCTTCTCGGCTATCTTTTCTCTCTGCTTGCGCACACGCTCATACCGTAATCTCTCCGAAAGGACCAAATATATGTCCAAATACAACTATTTCGACTCGCTCGAGCGTCTCGCCATCCTCTCCTCGCGCGCCGTATTTCTCTCCTGCTCGCCCATCCGCCCATCCGCACAGAGCGAGCTTGTAAGTATCCGCCACAGCGCAGAGAGGATACTCTGTGAGCTTGAGCACACTCTTTTCTCGGATTTTATGCCGCCGCTCGACCGCTCGGGACTCTCACGCGCAGCGCACGGACTTTTCAGGATGATCGAGCGGAGCTGTGAGTTGATATCCTACCGCTCCCAAAAGAATTCTATCTCCGAGCGAAAAAACAAGGAGGCGGAGCTTTGCATCCGCCTCTCACAGTTGATCGAGGATACCGTATCCCGTCTGCGCCACGTCAAGCGCCCCGACGAGCTTCCCGACATAGTCGGCTTTCGCAGGCTTCTCTGTGAAGCGCAGAGCGCGCACGGTCTACTTATGCGCAAGCTCGCAAGCGGCAGCTATCCGCGCTCTGCTCTTCCCTCTCTTTGTCTGCTTTGCGCTCTTCGTCGCGAGCTTTCATTCACGTTCGACTCACTTATCGAGGTAATGCTTGAGAACGTGTAGTTAACGCTTGTGAAGATAATACTCGGTCTCTCGTGCGACCTCGGGGCTGAGCGCGAGCAGAGCTGAGATATTTATCGCGCTCATCACGCCGATAGAAAGATCAGCCATCTCCCAGAGCAGATCGGTCGATATCACCGCTCCGAGCAGAACGCAGAGCGAGTATGCGACCGTGAAAGCATTTCTGACGCTCTTCCGCCTTGAGAAATATCCTATTCCCTCCGCTCCGTAGTGAGCCCAGCATAGCACGGTCGCAAGCCCGAATAGCAGCACGGCTATCGCGAGGAAATAGCCCGCCGCGCTACCTATCACCGATTCGTACGCGTCGACCGTCATCATCATAAAGTCACCCGTCGGGTCGGTCGAGTCATAGCCGATAATGATCACTATAGCGGTCATCGTGCAGAGCAGTATCGTGTCCACAAAGACCTCAAATATTCCCCACATTCCCTGCCTTGCAGGCTCGCGGCAGGACGAGACCGCGTGCGCCGCGGGTGCAGTTCCGCAGCCTGCCTCGTTTGAGAGAATTCCGCGCATCGTGCCGTAGCGTATCGCGCCCGAGAGCAGAAATCCCGACACACCCGCCGCGCCGCTCTGAATATTAAATGCGCCCGAGAATATTTTTCCCACCGCCGCGAGTGCCTCGTTCGGTCGCATCACTATGACGGCGAGCGAGAGCACGGTAAAGCCGAGAGTCATAAACGGAACGAGCTTTTCGGTAAGCGAGAGGATACCCGAGCAACCGCGCAGAGTTGCGAAAAGCGTGATCAGCGCGAATATCACGCCTACCGCGATCGGCGGTGTATCGAAAACTCCGCTCATCGCGTTTGCCGACGCGTTGACCTGTATCATACTTCCCATCGTGAATGCGTTGAATATGCAAAAGACGGCGAACACACCAGCAAGTACGACACCGAGCTTTCCCTTGAAGCAGGCGCGCACATAGTACATCGCCGCGCCGTAAGGTCTGCCGTTCACATCGTATTTTCGGTAGAGCATCGCGAGGACGATCTCGGCATATTTGAGTATCATCGCGACGAGCGCGCTTACCCACATCCAGAATACCGCGCCGAAGCCGCCGAGCGCGATCGCCGAGGCGACTCCCACCATATTCCCCACACCGAGCGTGCCTGCAAGCGCGAGCATCACGGCTTTAAACGAGGAAACTCCGCCGCCCGACTCTTGCGTGCCGAGGCTCTTTATCACCTTGATCGGATGAAGAAAGTGAAAAAATCCGAGGCGCACGCAGTAGAATATCCCCGCGCCGATAAGCAGTATCGGAATACCGAGACCGAAAAGATATTTGTTAAGGAATTCGACGATCAGCACATAAACCTCCCTCGTTCGCACCGTTTTTGCACTTAGTGTAACCCTTTTTGACATATTTTCGTCATTTTTTGAGACAATAAAGCTTTTTAGCACTCGCAAATTGTGAATTAAATGTTAAATATTGAAAAAAGACTTGATTTTTCTGAAAAATGGTGTAAAATATGTTTGTGGGTTAGCACTCGCCCAATTCGAGTGCCAAACAATTTGAAATTGATCTTATTAACATATTTATTGTAAGGAGGAACAAAAAATGACCATCAAACCGCTTGCAGACAGAGTTGTCGTCAAGGCAGTCGAAGCAGAGGAAAAGACCAAGGGCGGTCTTATTCTTACCGCATCCGCGCAGGAAAAGCCCCAGATCGCAGAGGTAGTTGCCGTAGGTCCCGGTGGACTCGTTGACGGCAAGGAGGTCGTTATGACCGTTAAGGTCGGCGACAGAGTTATCACCTCTAAGTACTCCGGCACCGAGGTAAAGGCTGACGGCATTGAGTACACTATCGTTCGTCAGGGCGACATTCTCGCTATCGTTGAATAATCTAAAACATATTACCGAAAGGAAGAAAACATTATGGCAAAGGAAATTCTCTATGGAATTGAAGCTCGCAACGCTCTCTCCAGAGGCGTTGACAAGCTCGCAGATACCGTCAAGATCACCCTTGGTCCTAAGGGACGCAACGTAGTTCTTGACAAGAAGTACGGCTCTCCGCTCATCACCAACGACGGCGTTACCATCGCTAAGGAGATCGAGCTTGAGAACGAGGCTGAAAATATGGGCGCCCAGCTCGTCAAGGAGGTCGCTACCAAGACCAACGACGCGGCAGGTGACGGTACTACCACCGCTACCCTTCTCGCTCAGGCTTTCGTTCGCGAGGGTATGAAGAACGTTACCGCAGGCGCGAACCCCATGGTTCTCCGCAAGGGTATCAAGAAGGCAGTTGACAAGGCAGTTGAGGCTCTCGTTGCAAGCTCCAAGAAGGTAAGCGGAACTGAGGACATCGCTCGCGTTGGTACTATCTCCGCAGGCGACGAGGTGATCGGTCAGCTCATCGCAGACGCTATGGAAAAGGTCACCTCTGACGGCGTTATCACCGTCGAGGAATCCAAGTCTGCTGACACCTACTCCGAGGTCGTTGAGGGTATGCAGTTCGACCGCGGATACCTCTCTCCCTATATGGCAACCGATATGGATAAGATGGAGGCTGTTATCGACGACGCTCTTCTCCTTATCACAGATAAGAAGATCTCCAACATTCAGGACATTCTCCCTGTTCTTGAGCAGGTAGTTCAGGCAGGCAGAAAGCTCCTTATCGTTGCTGAGGACGTTGAGGGTGAGGCTCTCACCACTCTCGTGCTCAATAAGCTCCGCGGCACCTTCGTTTGCGTTGCCGTCAAGGCTCCCGGCTTTGGCGATCGCCGCAAGGAAATGCTCCGCGACATCGCTATCCTCACGGGCGGTGAGGTGATCTCCTCCGAGATCGGTCTTGAGCTCAAGGATGCTACTCTCGATATGCTCGGTCACGCACGTCAGGTAAAGGTCAACAAGGAGAATACCATTATCGTCGGCGGTGCGGGCAATCCTGCTGATATCAAGGCTCGCGTCTCTCAGATCCGTATGGCTATCGAGACCACTACCTCTGACTTCGACCGCGAGAAGCTCCAGGAGAGACTCGCTAAGCTCGCAGGCGGCGTTGCAGTTATCAAGGTCGGCGCGGCTACCGAGGCTGAGATGAAGGAAAAGAAGCTTCGCATCGAGGACGCGCTCAACGCTACCCGTGCGGCAGTCGAGGAAGGCATCGTAGCAGGTGGCGGAACCGCTTACATCAACGTTATTCCCGAGGTTGCAAAGCTTCTTGAGACTGTTGAAGGCGACGAGCAGACCGGTGTTCGCATCGTTCTTAAGGCTCTTGAGGAGCCCGTTCGTCAGATCGCTACCAACGCAGGCTTCGACGGCGGTGTTGTCGTTAACGAGATCATAAAGAGCGGCAAGATCGGCTACGGCTTTGACGCTTACAACGAGGTATACTGCGATATGGTAAACGCAGGTATCGTCGATCCTACCAAGGTTACCCGCTCCGCTCTCCAGAACGCTGCTTCTATCGCATCGGTAATTCTCACAACCGAGTCTGTCGTTGCGGATAAGAAGGATCCCGCGGCTGAGGCTGCTGCAAATGCTGCTATGGCAGGTGCCGGCGGTATGGGCGGTATGTATTGATAACTTTATAAAAAAACTAACGAACCGCAGAGGTCTCCTCTGCGGTTCATCTTTATAATAATTTGAATATATATTAAAAAGGTATTGACAACGCGTCAAAATTGTATTATAATGATAGTACACTAATACAAAAGGAGGGATGAAATGAATTGGACACTTGACAAATCACGTCCGATCTGTCCGCAGATCTGCGAGCTTATCTGCGTTGCGGTCGCCAACGGTGAATTCAAGGCAGGAGAAAAGCTTCTTTCCGTGAGGGACATCGCACTTTTAGCAAGTGTTAATCCAAACACCGTACAAAAATCCTTTGAAGAGCTTGAGCGACTCGGAGTTATACACTCGGTTCGTTGCTCAGGGTGGTACGTAAACCAAAACACCGATGCTGCAAAAAAAGAATTGGAATTCCTTCGAGTGAGAAAGACCGAGGAATATCTGGCGGCGATGTCGCAGCTTGGATGCGCTCCGGACGAAATAGTAAATCTTATCAATGAACATCTTGGAGGTAAAAATGAGTGAACTATTAACTTGTACGGCACTGACCAAAAAATACGGCAACGTGCTTGCATTGAATAGTATTGATCTTTCTATCGATCGCGGCAAGATCATAGGAATTTTAGGCCCGAACGGATCGGGAAAAACAACGCTTATAAAGCTTATCAACGGACTTCTCACCCCCTCGGGTGGAAGCATTCGCGTAAACGGAATGGCGCCCGGGGTAGAAACGAAAAAGATCGTTTCATATCTTCCCGACAACAATTTCCTGCCAAATTGGATGACTACGCAGCAGATAGTTGAGCTTTTTTGCGATTTTTATGAAGATTTCCGCCCTACTCTTGCATACGAAATGCTTGAAAGACTCGGAATACCGAAAAACACCCGCCTTAAAAATCTTTCGAAAGGCAACAAGGAAAAAGTTTGTCTAATTCTCGTTATGAGCCGCAACGCGCTCCTTTACGTGCTCGACGAGCCGATCGCTGCGGTAGACCCCGCAACACGTGACTATGTTATCTCGACCATCATCAACAACTACAACCCGAATGCCTCGGTACTTATCTCGACACACATCATTTCGGATATCGAGCCCATACTCGATGAGGCTATCTTCATTAACAAAGGACAGATCGTACTTCACAAAACCGTCGACGAAATACGCGAGGAAAACCAGATGAGCGTTGATGGACTTTTCAGGGAGGTATTCAAATGGTAAAAAAGCTTTTTAAACACGAATTCATATACTACTTCCGCACCTTTGGAATGTTTTTGCCAATAGTTCTCGCTATCAGTGTGGTAACAAGAATATTCCGATTGTTCAGCGGCAAAAACGTTGTAAGTCAGATCGCTATAGGCTCTTCCACATTGATGCTCGTTCTGGCTTGCGTCGCTCTTCTCTTCCTATCCACCGTAATAAGCGTCGTGCGTTTTTACAAAAATATGTACTCTGCGGAGGGATATCTCACCTTTACTCTTCCCGTTACAAATGAACAGCATATTTTCGTAAAGCTCATCACCGCCTTAGCGTGCCACGCGATGTGTACTATCACAGTCATAATAGCCGCATGCATCGCACTTTCGGGTAAACTGCTGGGTGATGTTTTTGATGTCCTTTTAACAACTTTCAAAACCCTCGGAACAAGCTTTGGTACGGTCAACACAGTAATCTTTGCTATTGAATTGGTTCTTATGATGATCTTCTCAGTAACTCAGACATTACTTCTGTATTACGCTTGCATCACGATAGGACAGACAGCAAAAAAGAACAGAATTATTATGGCTGTCGCCGCATATTTTGTTTATTACGCGGCAACTCAGGCAATTGCAACAGTATTTATGATCATCTTTACCGTGCTCGGCATATCCGGCGCATTTGACGGAATAGCGATGTGGCTCGAGAACAATATGATCATCGCGACACATATTTACTTCGGCTTTGCTTTGATCTTTTCTGCTGTAATGGCATGGGTATTTTGGCTCGTTACAAAAAAGGTAATGACAAAGAAGCTCAATCTTGAATAAAAAGGACGAAACAAAAAGCAGAGAATTTTGGAAAAAACCAAAATCCTCTGCTTTTTTATTAAAGATAAGAGAAAAGCAAGTGCGCGCTGTGCGGGTCCATATTGTCAATATCGGGGATCTCGTATCTGTTATCGTTTGAGTCTCTGATGATGACGCGCGGTGTTCCACGCAGATGCTTGATGTCGCTGTGGCGGTTGCGGATATCAAAGGTGATCACTCCCCTGTCGGTCTCTACCGTCCATTTGAGCGTACCGAATTTATCCACGCACTTAAGCACCTTCTGTATCTTCGGGATCATATAATACTCGGCGAAGCATTCCTCAAGCGCGCGTCTTGAGTCCTCGTCGATCTCCTCCATATCGCGAACGAAGCCAAGCTCCTTTTCGTGACTGTCGAGAAGCGTTATGAACATAGTGTGATTTGTGATCGGGAAAAGCAATCTCGGCTCGAGGTCCTCGTAGACCGTTCCATCCTTAAGCGTGAGTCGCACGAAGTAAAGGTCGGTGCGCTCTAATTTTCCCGTGTATCTGTCAATATAAATTCTTCCCATATCGCACCTCACTCCAAATTCTCAGCGCGCTTTGACTCAGCGATCTTGTCGGACATCGACTGAATTTCAACAAGCTTATAGTATTTGCCCTTGAGAGCCATAAGCTCCTCGGGAGTTCCGCACTCGATGATCGAGCCGTTATCCACGACAACGATCTTATTTGCCTTTGCAAGCGTCGAAAGTCTGTGCGCTATCATAATGGTCGTTCGTCCGGTGATGAGGTTCTCAATTGCCTCCTGGATCAGATGCTCGGTCTCAGAGTCGACCGACGCGGTCGCCTCGTCGAATACAAGCATCTTCGGGTTACGTAGCATCGCGCGCGCGATAGAAATTCTCTGTCGCTCACCGCCCGAAAGACCTACGCCGCGCTCGCCGAGCACAGAATCGTAGCCATCAGGCTGACGGACAATGAACTCGTGCGCGTTTGCGATATCTGCCGCGTTGATGACCTCGTCGACCGAGAAGCTGTCATCGCCGTAGGCGATGTTGTTGTATATCGTATCGTGGAACATAAGCGGTTCCTGCTGAACGTAGCCTATGTGCTCACGGTAGTAGTGCATATCGATGTCGCGGATATCCACACCGCCGACCGTGATAGTTCCCTCATAGTGATCGTAGTAGCGAAGCAGCAGGTTGATCAGCGTCGACTTACCCGATCCCGTCGTACCTACTATACCGACGACGTCGCCGGGCTCGATGGTGAGGTTGATATTCTTGAGAACCTTCTTTGTGCGGTCGAACGAGAAGTTTACGTTCTTGAACTCAATTCTGCCGCCAATATCCGCGTCAACGTTGCCCTTACCGAAGTCGTGCTCGGGCTCTGCGTCGAGGATATCCATAATTCTCTCAACAGATGCCATCGCGTTCTGCATCGAGTCAGAGAGGTTTGCAAAGAAGTTGACAGGCTCGTAGAACATAGTCGCGTAGGAGATAAAGGAAACGAGCAGACCGACCGAGATCGTGCCTACACTGTCAGTCTCGATGCCGTTGATAACAAGGTTACCGCCCATAGCCCAGATTATAACGCTTCCAAGGCTCATAAGGCAGTTTACGATAGCGGGATAGGAATGAAGTATCTTGCCCGCCTTGCTGTCGATCTCTCTCCATTCCTCAACAGTCTGTTCAAATCTGTCGGCAGACTTCTTCTCGTTTGCAAAGGACTTTACAACGCGGATGCCGGGGATGGTATCGGTAAGGACCGAGGTAACTGCGGACGAGCGTCTCCAGATACGGCGGTAGAAGGGCGCGATCTTCTTTCGGAATATTCTCGAGCCGACAACTACGAGCGGCACGGGAACGAGCGAGAAGAGCGTAAGCTTCCAGTTAAGGCAAAGCATTATTACCACGATACCGATCAGCTTGAAGAACTGTACCACGACTTCCTGCGTCATACGGAGCATAAATGACTGAATGGTCGCGGTGTCTCCGCTTATACGGTTGATAACCGAACCCGTCGAGGTCTTATCGTAAAAGCGCATCGGCAGGTACTGTGCCTTCTCGTATACGTCTGTACGTATACGCGCGATGATCTTGTTTCCCGAGATACGAAGCATATAGCCACGCACACCAGCCATAAACCAGCGCACAACGTGAATACAGATAAGCAGTACCACTACGAAGGTAAGTGCCGAGTGTCGACTGAACTCTTTCACATCTTCGACCAATACATCGTCAACAAGGAATTGCGTAAGCAGCGGCGGAACGAGCGCCATCGCGGTGGTGAAAATTGAAATGATTACTGATATAATAAGTATAGGCATCTCAGGCTTGAGATACTGCATAAGTCGGTGGAAGAGTCTTCCCTTATTCATACAGTGAACGCAGGGCGCGCCGGGGCCCGAGAGCGTTCTTCCGCACTTGGGGCAGACAGAGAGCATCTTTTCGTACACCGAGCGCATCATATCGAGCGCACTCTCCCCGTCCTCACCGTCGCGGATATCCTTGACGTAGGTAACGAAGGAATCGCAGAGCGCGGTCACGGTAAAGGTGAACCTGAAAACGTCGAAGTATTTCTTTTCATCAAAGGAAATACGCATAACGGCATTACCGTACATACGCTTATTATATATAGCCTTGATATCGGCGTAAGCGTACTTTTCCGAGCACTCGTCGTTGCCTAAGCTATAGACGAAAAAGTGTCTCGAAGTTGCGAGAAGCACGGTCTCAGCGTACTTTGCCTCTCTTGAAACCTCACCGACAATGCCAAAAAGTATCGGCTCGTCCTCACTGCTAAGGGCGGTGATCTCACTTAGCTGTTCATCGGTCAAATTGCGATTTAACAGAAATGAAGCTTCCATAATCCTCACGCAACCTAAGGTTGCCCTCCTTTTTGTTTTGTGTATTATACCCCCTTTCGACAAAAAAGTCAACCACTTTTCGAAAATTTTTTCCAATTTTTTTACAAAAAAGCATCCTCCCAAATGGGCACGCGCGATAACGAAGGATTAACATAAGTTATTCGAGCGTGCCCATAATGAATTGCCCTAAATGGCATGAATTGGCTTGCGCCGTGAATTGAACTTCGTTCATGAATTGCCTTCGGCATGATAAAGCATAGC
>JAGBIA010000079.1 GCA_017935225.1 Clostridia bacterium
ATTCGAGCGTGCCCATAATGAATTGCCCTAAATGGCATGAATTGGCTTGCGCCGTGAATTGAACTTCGTTCATGAATTGCCTTCGGCATGATAAAGCATAGCAATTCAATTCATGAAAACAAAGTTTTCAAATCATGAAGCAGTCAGGCTTCAATTCACGACGCAAAGCGTCAATTCATTACTATCTGGAGAAAATTGTCTGAAGCAACGCAAAAGCACTTATGACAAACGATTTATTCGTTATCATAAGTGCTTTCGTTATGGGGCTCACGCTAAAAAGAGGATGCTTTTATTATTATTTAATCTTTTCAACTTCGCTATCCTTATTGTTGACCGTCTCATACGGAAGCGGAAGCGTTGTCACCGCCGTATCCGAAATATAGAGGTCATTTGCATAAGAAAGCGCGGTATTTATTACGCTTGAGTACTGTTCCAAGCTACCCTTCGCACCCGCATAGTTGGTGGGCCAGAGCAGAACCTCAGCCTTTACAAGCTCGTAAAGCGAGGAGTTACTCGGTGCTTTTCCGTGATGGGCAAGCTGAACCATATCGGATCTGAGATAATTACCGAAGGTCTGCTCCATTATTCTTCCCGACGCGTGTGTAGTATCCGCAAGCAGAAGCACTGCGGTGTCAGACACAGTAACTCTGATGACCAGAGAGGTACTGTTAACGTAATCAAAGAGCTCTGCGGGGAGATAATCCTCGGGAGTGTAGAGTATCTCGACGTACGCGTCCTCGCCGTATTTGATCATCTGTCCGGTATGCGCCTTGATGATCTTTGCATCGGGTGCGCAACGCTTGATAAGCGAAAAGAGGTTGTTAACGTTCTCTCCGCTCGTCTCTCTGTAGCCGTCGGGGCGCTTGTAGGAATACATAACCGAGGGAGCATAGTTAAGCACAAAGCTTTCTATTGTCAAATTCTCGTCGTCCTTATGATTTGAAAGGAATTCCTCGATCGCCTGCTGATGATCGATGTGAGGGTGTGACATAAACCACGCCGCAATAACTATATTTTCAGGATCGGGAGCAATCTCGAGCATGCTCTTATATATATTATCAGCTCTGTCCTTGTTTCTGTTTCCGCCGTCCTGAACAATAAATCTTCCATCGGGAAGCAAGAATACGTACCCCTGACCGATATCATTTCCGCTCGACTGTCCGATGATGGTAAGCGACGGATCGCATACGATGCCTGTATCCGCGCTCTGATCCTCATCGGCAAGAGAATCTATAGGTCCTAAGATAACTCTTGCGCTGTTGTCGCTCGGCTTGTAGTACATATAAATATAGTTCTTATCCTGAACGTAGGTGCAGAAAACATTACCCTCGACCGTGCGCTCGCTTCTCTTTGCAAATCCTTCAGCCTCGAGCTTGTTGCGGTATGCCTCGAACTCGTCAAGACTCGAATCATCCGCATAGATCATATGTGTATCGTTGCCGCACTTCTCGACAGTGGCCTTACCCGCCCTATAGGTCGGGATAGCATTGAGGTTTTTGTCTGAGATCTTCTTTACGTCAACATCAGTATCAATGCTCACGTTGGTCTTTGACACGCCCTTGAGCAGTTGGTTGAACTGAACGTATGCGGCATTTGCATCGGCCTCGGAGGAAAAAGCTATAACGAGCTTATTTCCGACCATTTTGACTCTGCTCTCTCCGCATCTCAGCTCATCGTATACCTGCTTCGACTCATCGTAGTTGGTATATCCGATCAGAATAGCAGGCTCCTTGCGGTTCTCGCCCGCATCGTTGTAGGCAAGGAAATCGGTGTCCATGGCAACCGATTTTCCGGTAAGCGAGCGAAGCTTGTCGCGGATCTTGTTATATATCGCTTTCTCAACGTCGTCCGCCTTATCCGAAACGATAATGCGGCACTGATAGGAGTCGCCGAAGAAGATATTGAAGCGCGAGGGGTCTAAGACCTCGAGCTCGGTTTGCTCGGGCAGATCCGTAAGAGTCTCGCCGGCGGAGCTATTGTTACATCCGACGAGAAGGAGTGCGCAAATAATAAATAAAAATACAATAAGTTTTTTCATTTTCTTAACAGTTGTCTTTTCTTTAAATTGTGTGGGGTGAACAAATTATTTCTCGGGATCGAGGTACTTCCAATATGAGAATATGTAATTAAGTCCCGACCAGATAGTCATTACAACGCTGAAGATAAGCGTTATCCAAGACAGCGGAACTATGTCGGTGCGCCAGAAGAGCTTATCACCCGAGACAGCCTCGATGACCACCTTGATAACGTACTGAAGCACGGGCTCAAGGAAAATAGTTGAGATCGCGACGATCTGCGACACGGTCTTGAGCTTACCGAGATAGTTTGCCGCAAGAACGACACCCGAACCCGAGGTCGCAACCAAGCGGATCGAGGTCACCGCAAGCTCGCGGAAAACGATAATGATAAGTGAGAAAAGTATCGCAAGATAAAGACTTGTATATCTGAACTTGTGAAGCAGCACGAACATCGCGCCGATTACCATAAACTTATCGGCAACGGGATCCATAAACTTGCCGAAGTCTGTAACGAGGTTATCTCTTCTCGCAATCTTTCCGTCAAGCATATCGGTGACCGAAGCACCGATAAAGAGTGCAGCGCAGCAAGCACAGGATACGTAGAACCAAACTCCACCGAGCGGCAGGAATCCTACGACAAGTATAAGCGGAACGAGACACATACGAAGCACGGTCAGCTTGTTGGGTAAATTCATTTTTGCCATAATATCCTCCAAATCAATTTTCAGTGATAGCTCTTCCCATCAGGTCGTAGTCGAGAACCTCTCTGACCTTGACCTTGACGAACGAGCCGGGGGCAATTCTCTTCTCTGCTCTGAAATAGACCTTTCCGTCGATCTCAGGTGCATCTGCCGCGCTTCTTCCGAAGTGGACACGCGCTACGGGATCGTAGTCCTCACAAAGCACTGTGATGGTCTTGCCGACCATTCTCTCGTTGTTTGCGGTGTTGATATCAAGCTGCTCGCGCATAATGATATCCGCTCTGTCCTGCTTTATCTGCTCGTCGATCTGATCCTCGAAATCGTACGCGGGGGTGTCCTCCTCGCGAGAATACGGGAACACGCCGAGATGCTCGAACTTCGCTTCCTTGACGAACTCGCAAAGCTCAACGAAGTCCTCCTCGGTCTCACCCGGGAATCCGACGATAAATGTGGTTCTGATAACGATGCCGGGGACCTCTGCTCTGAGCTTCTTTATCACCGAGCGAACCGTCACGCCGTCGCCGTGGCGGTTCATAGCCTTGAGCATTCTGTCGCTGATGTGCTGGATGGGCAGGTCGATGTATTTAAGAATTCTGTCGTTGTCGCGGATCTCTGCAACAAGCTCGTCGGTGATCTTGTCGGGATAGCAGTAAAGCAATCTGACCCACGGGATCTTCGTCGCGTCGGTGATCGCGCGCAGAAGCTTTGCCAAGCTATACTCGCCGTAAAGATCGAGTCCGTAGCGCGTGATGTCCTGAGCCACGATATTGAGCTCGCGCACACCGAGAGCCTCAAGCTGCTTTGCCTCCTCGACGATATCCTCCATCGGTCTGCTTCTGAATTTTCCTCTGATGGCGGGGATAGCGCAGTAAGCGCAACGGTTATCGCAGCCCTCCGCGATCTTGAGATATGCGGTGTACTCGGGGGTGGTGAGAATTCTATCCCCTCCGAGTCGCACGGTCTCCTTATCCTCAAACGAGGTGTATTTTCTCTTCGAGCCCTTTTTCTTATTTACCGTGACCGCCTCGATCGCCTCCACGATATTATGTATGCTTCCGACACCAAGCACCGCGTCGACCTCGGGCAGCTCCTCAAGGATGCTCTCGCGGTATCTCTCCGCAAGACAACCCGTGACGATTATAGCCTTGAGCGTTCTGTTTTTCTTGAGCCACGCGATGTCGAGAATGTTGTCAATAGACTCCTTCTTCGCGCTCTCTATAAATCCGCAGGTATTTATGATAACTACGTCAGCCTCGGTCTCCTCGGGCGTGACCTCGTAGCCTGCAGTTGCTACCTCGTGGAGCATAACCTCGGTGTCAAGCTGATTTTTGGGGCAACCGAGCGAAACAAATCCAACCTTCACTTTTCTTTCCTTTACCTTTCAAAACAAATATATTAAAATTCTCAGTCAAATATCTCAAGTAACTTCTCGGGGATATCAATTATATGGTCGGGAGCGCAGGATAGCAGTGCCTCGCGGTCGCGAAATCCCCAAGATACCGCAACAGATGTCATTCCCGCGTTCTGCGCCGTGCGGATATCAACCTCGCTGTCACCGACAAATGCACATTCGCTCGCCTCAAAGCCGAGCGTCTTTGCTATATAGAGCGGTGCCGTCGGATCGGGCTTCTTCGGCAGATCTGTCTCGCCCATCGCGATCGGAATTATTTCCTTGCTAAAAAGTGCGCCTATGATATTCTTGACGTACGCGTCGGGCTTGTTTGAGAGCACCGCGAGCGTGTAGCCGCGCGCGTGAAGCTCGAGCATCGCCTCTTTCATTCCGTCGTAGCATCCGTCGATATGTGCGTGAGTCTTGTCGTAGCAGACTTTAAAATACTTATATATCTCCTCTGCCCTCTCGGCGTTCTGCGCCTCAGACGCAGGCATCGTGCGCATTATGAGATTTTTTGCGCCGTTGCCGACCGCCGCCCTGACCTCGCTATAGCTCTTCTGCGGGAAGCCGTAATGCTCCATACACATATTGACCGCCTCCATAATGCTGTAAAGCGTGTCCGCGATAGTTCCGTCAAGATCGAATATTAAAAGTCCCTTCTTTTCGCTTTCCATAAAAACCCTCAAAAAATTCTTTTTCATATTATTATATCACATTTGCACCGTTCTGTCAACGGTAATAAAAGGGAGCGAAAAATTTTTTTGCTTTTATTATTAAAAATCATACGAAAACCGCCTGCCAAAGCTTTGGCAGGCGGTTTGAATTTCAAATCAATCGTAAGGTGTCCAGCGTTCTTCCTCGGGGATCCAAGTTTCAAAATCCTTTATCGTAAGGTTCGTATCCCCCGCGACATAGTGAGGAATGTCGACGAATGCGGCGTTCTGAGGCACTGCGCCGACCTTGGAGACCATATTCTTGTAGTGATTGTTTCCGACCGGCCAGAAGGAAGCCTCTGCATTGATGGTCTGGTTAAGCAGAAGAGTTGCTCCGTCTGCGTAGCCGTGGTGAGCAAGCTGAATGAAGTTAGATTTGAGACTATTGCCGTACACGTCGGTCAGCGCAACGCTCGCCTTGGGGTGACAGTCGCCGAGGAACATCGTGGTCTTGCCCATAAAGTCCATCTGCATTACCATCGTGGTCTCGTTGATGTTATCTATATTGAACGGTTCAACTATATCAAGTCCGCCGAAGATGGTAAACGTCGCCTCATTTGCATAGAATATCTGACCGGGATGTCCTTTGACCACGTGCTCAATTCCGAAAAGCTCCACCGCTTCCTCGACCTTATTGTCAAGGTTGCCTCCGCCAACGCCCTTGAGCTGAGCATCGTTGGGAGAATTGTAAACCAAGCGGTTTACCTTTATGCTGCTCGGCGTATCTCTTGCTATATCGTGAAACGCGCCGATATGGTCGTTATGCAGATGAGAGAGGAACCAGGTATGAACTCTGATATCGTCCGGATCGTCGGCAAGGACCTTGAGCGAGTCGAGCAGATAATCTCCCGCAGACTCCGCATAGGTCATATCACGAGTATGACCGCCGTCGATTATAACGAAGCTTCCGTCCGAGAGCTTGATTATATATGCCATACCGTTCTGACAGTTACCTGCCTTCGGATGCTCAAGTCCGAGCTGAGTGAAGCTGATTTCGCTGCTTCCCGTCTCGTAAGCATTGTCCTCCTTGAGTCCTGCAAGCTCGCTGAATTCCTTAGTGTCTATCACCACTCTCGTTTCGGCAACGCTCGGAAGATACATAATATGCATTATGCTACTGTCGTTGTGATAGGTATAGAAGCAATTCTCTCCTATATTATTCGTAACGTAATGCTCGTATCCAAGCTCCTCAACACCATTGATGAATGCATCAGAGGTCTCGCGGGTGACATCCTTATAAACTACCAGCGTCGATCCGTCGCCGCCGTCGAAGGTCATCGATGCAGATCCGTCAAAGATCGGCAGACCCGAGACCTGCGACTGTATCTTGTCGCCAAGGTTCCACTGCTCTGTTATGGCAAGAACTCCGTCCTTTTTTGAGGTCAGAGCAAGTCCTCTGAATTTATTGAGTGCGAGCGTAGCAGAAGCCTCGTGGCTATATGCTATAACGAATTTATTTCCGATAAGCTCCATACGGAATTCACCGTGCTTGAGCTTATCATATACCTGCTTCGATTCGGGATACGCCGTTCTGCCTATGAGAATGGCAGGCCCTTCGGTGTCAAGGGTTTCACCAACTCCGACAAAGTCGGTCGCAATTGCGGGGTGCTTACCCGTCGCGCTCTTGAGCGTCTTTCTCAAGCTCGTGTATATCTCGTTATCAACGTCGCTTGCATTCTCGGGGCGCACGACCTTGCAAACGTATTCGTTATTTGCAAAGACCGCAAGTCCCTCTATGTCGTCTATGTTGACTACGACCTTGCTATCGCTTTTCTGCTCGGTCGCGTCACTTACCGCAGGCTCGTCCGCAGCGTCGTTGCACGCAACAAGCAGAGCGAACATCAGCAAAAGAGCCATCAGCAAGCAAGCTTTTCTTATAAAAGAGTATCTTTTCATTGGTTATACCTCCCATAATACGCTATATATTGCAAGCATTTTATCTGCCGCAGATGCGGATATTTGTCACACAAAACCGTATGAGTTCGGCTCTCTTCGGCTATAGCCTTATTTTACCAAAAATCTGCCAATATGTCAATAGATTTGCTCAATTTCTCCTTTTGCATAGTTTTGCATAGAGTTTTTTGTCAGATTGCACAACATTTTTTTAATATTTTTCTAAAAATCGTCATTTTACATCTTTAACATATTGACAAAATGTGATATAATAATAAATTGTGAAAGTATGTTTAAAAAAGGAGATAACCAAAGTGATTCGTAACGATTTGAGAAATATTGCAATTATTGCACACGTTGACCACGGTAAGACCACTCTCGTTGACGAGATGCTCAAGCAGGGCGGTATTTACAGAGAAAATCAGGAGACGGTTACTCGAGTTATGGACTCGGGCGATCTTGAAAAGGAGCGCGGAATTACCATCCTCGCAAAGAACACTGCCGTTCACTACAAGGACGTCAAGATCAATCTCATCGACACCCCCGGTCACGCTGACTTCGGCGGCGAGGTCGAGCGTATTCTCAAGATGGTAAACGGAGTAATCCTGCTCGTTGACGCGGCTGAAGGTCCTATGCCTCAGACCCGTTTCGTGCTTCAGAGAGCGCTTGAGCTCAATCACAGAGTTATCATCGTTATAAATAAGATAGACAAGCCCGACGCGAGACTCGGTGAGGTCGAGGACGAGATCCTCGAGCTTCTCATCGACCTCAACGCATCCGACGAGCAGCTCGACAGCCCTATGCTCTACTGCTCGGGCAGAGCGGGCACGGCTACCGAGGATCCCGACGTTGAGGGCAAGGATCTCGTTCCGCTCTTTGAAAAGATCCTTGACTACATCCCTGCTCCCGAGGGTGACGAGAACGGCGAGCTTCAGCTCCTCGTTTCCTCTATCGACTACAACGATTACGTCGGCCGTATCGGTATCGGTCGTATCGAGCGCGGCTCAATACGTGTAAATCAGGATGCTTACATCTGCAACTACCACACGGGCGCCGCACCCCGACGCACCAAGATCGTGGCTCTCTTCCAGATCGACGGCCTGCTCCGCGTTCCCGTAGATAAGGCTAACATGGGCGACATCGTTTGCTTCTCGGGCGCCGAGAACATCACAATCGGAGACACCATCACAAGCCTTGCTGCCCCCGAGCCTCTTGAGTTCGTAAAGGTAAGCGAGCCCACGCTTGAGATGACCTTTGCTGTCAACGACAGTCCATTTGCAGGCAAAGAGGGTAAGTTTGTTACCTCCCGTCAGCTCCGCGACAGACTCTACAAGGAGCTTCTCAAGGACGTTTCGCTTCGTGTTGAAGACGGAGACACGACCGACGAGTTCAAGGTTGCGGGCAGAGGCGAGATGCACCTTTCCATACTTATCGAAACTATGCGCCGCGAGGGCTACGAGATGACCTGCTCCAATCCCAGAGTTCTCTATAAGGACATCGACGGAGTCAAGTGCGAGCCTATGGAGCGCGTAACGCTTGACGTTCCCTCCGAGTACGTTGGCGCGGTAGTTGAAAAGCTCGGTCAGCGCAAGGGCGATCTGCTTGAGATGAATCCGCTCGGAAGCAGAATGAGAATTGAGTATTCCATCCCCTCCAGATGTCTCTTCGGATACCGCTCCGAGTTCCTCACCGCTACTCACGGCGAGGGTATTATGAACACCATCTTCGACGGCTATCAGCCCTATCGCGGAGAGGTAGTAATGAGATTTACCGGCTCGCTCGTCGCATCCGAGGCAGGCGAGACCACAAGATACGGTCTTTACAACACTCAGGAGCGCGGTAACCTCTTCGTAGGTCCTCAAACTCCCGTTTACGAGGGAATGATCGTCGGCGAGAACCCCAAGAACGACGACATCGCAGTCAATCCCTGCAAGAAGAAGCAGCTCACCGCTATCCGTTCCGCAGGTGCGGACGAAAAGCTCCTGCTCACTCCCCCTGTTATATTCTCGCTTGAAGAAGCGATCGAATTCATCACCGACGAGGAGCTTATCGAGGTAACTCCCAAGTCCATCCGTCTTCGCAAGAAGATCCTCAACACCGAGGAGCGTATGAAGGCTATGATGAAGAAGAGACGCGCACTTAACGGTTAAGTTAATTTATGTTGAGTTTTGCCACTTTCTTTCGTAGAAAGTGGCAAAAAGAACTTGACACACTATAGGTTGCACTCAAAATTTATCTGTAAACAACGAAAAGCAGACAGCGATCGTTCTCGCTGTCTGCTTTTTTATTTACGGCTTTTCAAATCCGTGGATAAATCCGTCGACTCTCGCCGAACAGATATCTCCGCCGATGACTTTATTGCGATAGACAAGGATATTCGCGTAGACCTTTCCCTCCTCGCCCTCGTAGTTGGTTATCTCGTAGGTATAGCGCATTACCTTCTTGCGCTTATACTTCGAAAGGTCGAGCCCCTGTCGCTTCTGTATCTCATTGTAGCCGGTGAAGATCTTGTCAAACTGATCGGGAATAGTGATCTCCGCACTCTCGATCGGTGTCGCACCTACCTCCCAGCCGAACTGCGAAAGAAAGCGCGCTCTGTCGGCATCTGTCTTGATCTTGTCGTAGCTTATCTCACTTTCCTTCCCCGTTGTTATGTAGCCAAGCTCCCCTCCGTTATATTCGGGGATAAAGGTTATCATAGTTATAAGCGCGGTCAGCGCAACGCAGACTACTGCAAAAAATTTAAGCGTACTCGCTCTGAGTGAATAAACGAACATACTGCTTCCTCCAAATCTTTTTTCTATCACATCTATATGTCGCACTTTTCCATTTTATGAGAAAATCTCGCGTCGGAGCGAAAAAATTACAGTCTGCGGCACAAAAAAGAGAGCGAGCCTTATTGACATAACTGACTTTAAGTGATATAATAAGATGATATATAATTTTTAGAAAGGCAAGGCTTTTTATACTATGCAATGGACGTCTTTGAACGACCTTCGTGAAAAGTATCTCGCATTCTTCGAGTCTAAGGGACACTTGAGACTTCCCTCTTTTCCGTTGGTTCCCATTAACGACAAATCTCTTCTTCTGATCAACTCGGGTATGGCTCCGATGAAGAAATTCTTCACCGGTGAGGAGATCCCTCCCCGTAACAGAGTTACCACCTGTCAGAAATGTATCCGTACACCTGACCTCGAGCGCGTCGGTCACACCGCGCGTCACGGCACCTTCTTTGAAATGCTCGGCAACTTCTCGTTTGGCGATTATTTCAAGGACGAGGCTATTCCGTGGGCTTGGGAGTTCCTTACCGAGACTCTCGAGATCCCTAAGGACCTTCTCTGGCCCTCTATTTATGAAAACGACGAGGAGGCTTACGAGATCTGGGTAAATAAGATCGGCGTGGACCCCGCTCACGTAGTTCGTCTCGGTAAGGCTGACAACTTCTGGGAGCACGGCTCAGGTCCTTGCGGCCCCTGCTCCGAGATCTATTTCGACCGTGGACTCAAGTACGGTTGCGGCTCGCCCGACTGTAAGCCCGGATGCGATTGCGACAGATTTATGGAAATCTGGAACAACGTATTCTCTCAGTTCAACAACGACGGCAACGGAAATTACACCGAGCTCGCGCAGAAGAACATCGACACCGGTATGGGTCTTGAGCGTCTCGCTTGCGTAATGCAGGGCGTTGACAATATGTTCGAGGTTGACTCCATCCGTAAGGTAATCGACAACGTTTGCGCTATCTCGGGCAAGAGCTACGGCGACGATGCTAATAACGATATCTCGATCCGCGTTATCACCGACCACTCCAGAAGCGCTATGTTTATGATCGCTGACGGCGTTATTCCCTCCAACGAGGGCCGCGGATACGTTCTCCGTAGAATTATCCGCCGCGCTTGCCGCCACGGTAAGCTTCTCGGCATCAACCATCCTTTCCTCGTTGAGACCGTAACCACCTCTATTGAGGAAAGCAAGTGCGCTTACCCCGAGCTTGACGAGAAGAGAGATTACATCCTCAAGGTAATTTCCATGGAAGAGGATCGCTTTGATGCGACTATCGATGCAGGTCTTTCTATCCTCTCCGACCTCATCCGCGGCGCGCTCGCGCAGAGCGCTGACGTTATCTCGGGCGAAGAGGTGTTCAAGCTTTATGATACCTTCGGATTCCCGATCGACCTCACCCGCGAGATCGCGGCTGAGAGCAACCTCAATATCGACGAGGAGACCTTCCAGAGCCTTATGCTCGCTCAGAAGAAACGTGCAAGAGAGGCAAGAGCCAACATCGGCGGTTGGGACGAGTCCTCCAAGTCGCTCATTTCGGATCTTCCCAAAACCGAGTTCACAGGTTACACCGACTACAGAAGCTCGGCTAAGGTTATTGCTATCCTCACCGATGCAGGTAGCGTTGACTCTGTAAACGAGGGCGACTGCTCTATCATTCTCGACCGTACCCCCTTCTACGGTGAAGGCGGCGGTCAGGTCGGCGACGTAGGTACTATCTACTCCGACAGCTTTATTGCCAAGGTCTACGACACAAAGAAGACCGACGGCGTTTATATTCACGTTGCAACTGTCGCTAACGGAACTCTTTCGGTAGGCGACGAAGTCACCGCTGACATCGAGGATGCAAGAAGAGACGCGATCCGCCGTAACCACTCGGCTGCTCACTTGCTTCAGGCGGCTCTCCGCTCGGTGCTGGGCAACCACGTTGAGCAGGCAGGCTCTTACGTAAATGAAGAGCTCTGCAGATTTGACTTCACTCACTTCGCAGCTCTCACTCCCGAGGAGCTTTCGGCTGTTGAAGCACTTGTTAACGCTAATATTCTCGTTGCTAACGAGATCGTGACTATGGAAACTGACATCGAGACTGCGAAGAAGCACGGCGCTATGGCGCTCTTCGGTGAAAAGTACGGCAAGACCGTTCGTATGGTCAAGATGGGCGATTTCTCTACCGAGCTTTGCGGCGGTACTCACTGCGACAACACCGGCAAGATCGGTCTGTTCAAGATAACCTCCGAGAGCAGCGTTGCGGCAGGTGTTCGCCGTATCGAAGCCGTTACCGGACTCGGAGTTCTTAAACTTATGGCTCAAAAGGACGCGCTCATCGCGGAAACTGCGGATGAGCTGAAGGTTCCCAATCCTGCTGACCTTTCAAAGCGTGCAAATCAGCTTGTTGTTGATCTTCACAACGCTCGTAAGGAGATCGAAGCACTTAACTCCAAGCTTGCTTCCTCCAAACTCGGCGACATTCTCGCATCTGCAAAGCAGGTAGGCGCAGTTAAACTCATCTCTACCAAGCTCTCTGATATGCAGCTCGACGCGGCTCGCGCACTCGCTGACGATATCAAGGCTAACCACGCTGACGTAGTTGCAGTTCTCGCAGTTGCGGCAGGCGACAAGCTCAACTTCATCGCCGTTGCAGGCAAGGATGCAGTTGCGGCAGGCGCACACGCGGGCAAGCTCGTTGGAGCAGTTGCAGCGGCTACCGGCGGTAAGGGCGGCGGACGTCCCGATAGCGCGATGGCAGGCGGTAAGGACTCCTCCAAGATCGACGAAGCTCTTGCTCTCGCAGAGACCACTCTCGCTTCGATGCTCAAGTAAATCAATCAAAGCTTAAATAGCCTATCTCCAATGAGATAGGCTATTTTTATATAAAAATACTAAAGGCTACCGCAGAAGCGGTAGCCTTTGTATATTTGAGAGGAGCACTGCTCTTCTCTTTTTTGTTTTGAGATATTAGTCTGCAGTAAGACCGGAACGCTCGATACCCTGAACAAGAGACTTCTGGCAGAATACGTACATAATAACGAGCGGGATGATGATCATAAGACCACCTGTGTTTCTGACTGCACCCTCGTAAAGCGTTACTGCCGCGAAGTTCGAGTCAACAAGCGTTGTCGGGATCTTCGTACCTATATCGGTAGTCAACAGATAAGGTGCGCTTCCCGAGTCGGGGAAGAACATAAGTCCGCTTGTGTAGAAGTTATCCGACCAGCACCACGAGAACGAGAACAGGAATACTGTTACCATCATCGGAACGGAAAGAGGAAGGATGATCGTAAAGAACGTGCGGAATACGCCCGACCCATCGATGTAAGCCGATTCTTCAAGCTCATCGGGAACGCCCATAAAGAACTGACGGAGCAGGAAGATGTAAAGACCGTTCTTAAATGCAAGGCCGCAGAGCGAGAGGAGTATGAATGGCCAGAAGCTATTCAGAAGGTCAATACCTCCCGAGGTAAATCTCGTCCAGGTCTCAGGAATGATCTTGAAGGAAGCGAGTGCATCGTTGGTATATTCAAAACCAAAGATGTCAATACCGCCACCGTTCAAAAGTCCAAATATTCCAAAGATATCAAATCGGCTGAACGTGGTCTTCATAGCACTCGAAAGAGTACGGTGAGGAATGATAAGTGTAAGGAGAACAAGCATAAAGAGTGTCTTGTTACCCTTGAACTTGAACTTCGCAAAACCGTATGCGACGAAGCTACAGATAAAGGTCTGGATAAGTGCGGTAGAAAGTGAGAGCAACAAGGTATTTCCAAATGCTCTCAAATACTCTTGCTCGATCCATATTTCCTTATAGATCTCAAGCGAGAAGTGCTTAGGAATAAGTCTTACGGTTGCATCGGTGAAGTCGACCTTCGCCATAAAGGACGCGGAGATCTTCGAGAAGAAGGGGAAAAGAACGATATACGCAACGCCTATAAGCAGGACGTAACGAATGATCCACCAAAGCACCTTCTTTACGAAGTACATAGAGAGGAACTTTGCCTTGAGTCTTTCCTTGAGAGGTGTTCTCTCAAAGTCTACTCTTATTTTGTTCTTTGTTTCCTTGCGAACCTTCGGTTTGCTTTCAACATTTTGAGCATTCATTAAGTTCCACCTCCTTTAGTTCTTCTTCTGATAGAATACGTATGCCGAGCATACCGCAGCTATCAATCCGAGTATCAAAATTACCACCAAGAAGTAGATCCACGACATCGCAGTCGAGATCGCCATACCTTGATCCTTAAGCGACTGGGATGCGCTACTGATGTAAGTCATTACCGTACTCTCTGTTGTGAACGAGTCAATAACCGTATAAACGGCATTTACGAGGATCATCGGGCTGATCATCGGGAAAGTGATCTTCCAGAAGGTCTCCCAAGCGGTTGCACCGTCGATCTGTACCGACTCGTAGATAGCAGGCGAGATAGACTGAAGACCTGCAAGGAATATCAGCATCTGTACACCTGAGCGGTTAACTATATCGTAAATATTGTTAATCGTATCAGTAACGTACTTAAGCATTCCGTCACCGATAACCATTCCGGAGAACAGCCTCTGAACGTCCATCGCGTTAACGATGCTCGACGCCGCGTCCTCGCCCGAACCGTCATCGATACCCTGGTTGGAGCTCATGTATGAGTCAAGCGCAGTAGCATCGATAGCATCCATAATACCGGTCGAAAGAATAACGGGAACGAAGAAGATCGCTCTGAACGCTGCACGTCCTGCCATCTTCTGATTGAGCAGGATCGCCATAAAGAGTGAGAACAGCAGAACCATAGGGATATCGAGGATCATCTCGGAAACGCCGGTGATAAGCACCTGCAAAAAGCTGGTGTCGCCGACCTGCTCTCCTAAGAATGCCTCACCGTATGCAGTGAAGCCTACGAAGGTCTCGACCCACGATCCGTCTTCTTTGGTACGATAGGTCATACTTGTTCCAAGAGACTCTATAAGGATCGGCAGATAGATCAGCACGAAGCCGATGATGAAGGGCAACACAAAGATCCAACCGGCGCGGGCCTTTCTCTTGTCAAGAGAGGCTACTTTTTTCTTCTTAACGCTCTTTTTAATTTCAACGCTATTAGTCATTATTTCCTCTCCTTTCTCAAGCGATCACGATGTATCCGTAAGCACCTACGGTGTAGTAAGCGCCGTCAACGAATACCTTGATGGAATAGTTGTTGAAGTTAAGAACGAAGGTAGTTCCGTTCTCGAACTTTTCGTATACTACAGAGTTTGTAGATACTGCGTACTTGTTGAATTCGGTTGTAGTGGTCTCTTCCTTGGGGTCTTCCTCTACGACCTCTTCCTCTTCAAAGAGCTCAGAGTTGTTCTCTGCGAATGCCTTGACTGCATCGTTTACAGCCTTGATATCGCCGTCAACGTAAGCCTTGAGAGCGTCATTGGAAGCTGCAAGGGTAGTTACGAGAGCCTTGAGCTGATCTCTGATCTCTGCGGTAAATACGTCGTCGGAGTCGATTACCGAAATGTTTTCGGTTGCGTAAGCATAGAGCTCGATGATCTCGTTTGCAGCGTCGGTTGCAGTCTTAGCAGCAGCCTCGTACTCAGCGTAAACCGCCTTAACGTTTGCAACTGCCTCGTCGTAAGCCTTCTGAGCATCAGCGATGAGTTCATCAAGTGTGGGCGCTTCGGGTTCTTCACCCTCAGTTCCCTCACCCTCGGTGCCTTCACCTTCGGTTCCTTCGCCCTCAGTGCCTTCACCTTCGGTTCCTTCGCCTTCGGTGCCTTCGCCCTCGGTGTTTTCACCTTCTGCCTGAGCTTCGGTTCTTTCACCCTCAGTGCCTTCACCCTCGGTGCCTTCACCTTCGGTTCCTTCGCCCTCAGTGCCCTCTTCCTTCTCAGCGTTGAGTGCATCAAGTGCTTCCTTAGCGTCGTTCATAGCCTGAACTGCCTCGTCGAGAGATACGCCAAGATCCTTAGCGAGCTTGAGAAGTGCCGCTACACTACCCTCTACGCTCTCATCAAGCGCGGTGGGGAGCTTCTGCTCGCAGAGGAGCAGGTTCTTTCTTACCGTCTGGATGGTCCGACGGAGAGTCTCACGACCTGCATCAGATTCAGCCTTTTCAGCAAGAGTTGCAGCGATAAGTGCTGCCATTGCGTCGTCGGTGATCTCGTTGTCATCGGGAATTCTTACTGCGAACTCGTCGATGAAGTAGTGATCAACGATAGCGCTTGTCTGGACACCCTTGAGGACCTCATTGATCTCCTTGTAACGAGCTATAAGGTCGTCTTTCCAGATGTCGTAACGAACGGAGTAGTAAACGCTGGTTGCGTAGTACTGCTTGAGTTTCTGGGTATTTCTGTAGGAAAGGATGAACTTGAGAGATGCGCCGTTCTCGATTGCTCTGAGAAGTGCGTAATCAATGTTACCTTCCATGTTGATCGCAGATCCTGCAAATTCAACGTAGCCGTGAAGAACTATTCCGAGGAACGGAACAGTTGCGCAGGAGCGTGCGTGACGGCTGGAGTCGGTTGCTGCATCGGTGATGTAGTCAACGTACTTCCAGGAATATACGTTACCGCCGGAGGTAAGAACCTTGCTGTACTGCTCATCAAGATACTTGAACGCATCATCAGTAAAGCCCTTGGAGTCTTCGCGGTTGTAAGGCTCATCCTCGTCGAAGTCGGAGGAGAGGTAAGAACCGAGAGTCGATACTGCGATGCCCATAGGATCGTACTCGAGGTAGTTCTCGGTAAGCTTGGTGTAGAAGCGGTCGAAGTATGCGGGGGACATTGCAAGCTCGAAATAACTTATGTAAGTCTGTCTTGTCGCACTGTACTCACGCTTACTTGTATAACGGTCATCAATTGTTCTGATCGCGTGCTTCTGGAGCGAAAGTCCGTCGAAGAGCTGGTTGTTTCCGCAGAATACGAAGTCGAAATCGGGATAAATTCCGTATCCCTTTGCCTTTGCATCAGCGAGAAGCTCTTCAAACTTGAGCTCTTTCTCTACCGCCTTATCCCAATTGAGATTGTACGGTATTCTCTCATTTTCGAGACCGCCCTTGGTGTATCCCGAAAGAATGAAGTTGATGTTCTTTACGCCCTCTGCCGACAGCTCATCGTACATCTTCTGTACATCGCCGAAGGAGGTAAGCGGGATCTCAGTATCATAGGGGATAGAGAGGAACTTCTCGGTCGTTACCGTACATCCGAAGGTCTCGATGTAAAGCGGAATGTCTTCCTTTACGTCAGCCTCGGTAAGCTTGGTAAGCACGCCGTTTCCTACGAGATAGTCACGGTATGCCTCTGCCATTCCCATGTAGGTGGGATCGTAATTCTTAGCAACCCCTGCCTCTTCTGCTACCTTATCCTCAGTAAGCATAATGTATCTGAGCTTGAAATCGCCTGTATACTTTCTGGGAGATACAACGGTCCAGGTAGAAAGGCCGGAAACCGAGATAGCATCCGAAAGGTTATAGGTATCGGAAGATCTGGGAGTGACCTCCATACGAACCGTATTGTAGAAAGCGGTGTGGTAGGAGATAAGCTTTGTCAATGCGTCACCCTCTTCGATGATCGCAAGGAAGCCTCTATCCTTGGTAGTTCCGTCTTCCATAGGCTGAGTCTCGGTTACACCGAATACGGGGTAACGAACTACCTCATTGTGAGGTGCGCCTGTTCCGAGGTTATAGTATGCGTAGTCGTCGCCGTAAACTGTGCCGTAGAAGTAGGTATCGGATCTCTTCAGTGCAAGCTCCTCAGCGTCGAACAGCGTACCTGTTCCGTCGGGGAAGAAGGTGTAGCCGGGGTTGGGGTTGAGAGATGCTCCCATATAAGGAAGGATCTGAATACTTTCAAGACGGAACGCGCTTTCATCGAAGCGGATACCGTTTGCAGGAAGTCTTACGGTAAGGCCGTACTCGCCGCTTCCCTCGTAGGTCTCCTCAATTCTGTACTCAAGAGCTACAGTGAAGAGTGCCTCTGCCTTATCGGAAGGCTCATACTCAAGCTCAAGGTGTCCGTTATCGAGGTCCTCGTAGGTGTAGTCGGGGCAGTATGCCTTGATGATCTTCTCGATCGCTCTGTACTCTCTCTTAGTACCGCCCGTAAAGGAGTAAATAGGAGTATGCTCGATCATGGGGAACTTCTTGAGCCAGTCGTTACGAATTACCTCAGTCTGAGCTCTGGGGTCATCGAGGTCGTAAAGCTTGAAGAAATAGCCAAGCTGATTGTATTCAAAGGTAGGACAACCGTTTTCTGCTGCTTGCTTAAGGATCTTCTCCTCAAAGTCCGCCTTGGAAATTCTCTCAGGAACGAGGTATCTCGAGTCAACACGTCCGATAGAGTAGTCAATTCTTATACCGTTCTTGATAGGCTTTACGATAAGCTGGCTGGGCAGAGGGCTATCATTGGTACCAACATTTACTGCATTAGCAAAGCTGGTATAGTGGCATTCCTGCTCATTGTTCGTAACATCGACATAGTCGATAAGGATCTGAGAGAGGAATTCCTGCTGCTTTGTAACCTCAAGCTTCTTAGCAGATGCGGTTACGGGGTTTGTGAAAAGCTTCTCGCCGGTCGCCTTGCAAACGACTGCTACCTCTCCGCTATAAGCGTCAACGTAGATCTGGTATCCGTTTTCATCTACACGGAGGTCCATGGTTGCAAGCTTTTCTTCTTCTGTGTCAACAATCACCAGCTCGCCGGTCTCGGGGTTGGTCCACTCACCGGTCTGATAGTTCATAGTTGCGGTGGCATTGCTTGTGTTGTAAGTGTACTCTGCAGCGCTCTCTGTAGAGTCTTCTGCATTAACGAGGAAGGTAAATGTGCTCATCAACATCAAAGCAGTTAAAATTATTGCTATTATTCTTTTCATTACATTTTACCTCCTTTCCTTACATTCGGTATCTTAACTCTGTTACGATATTTGTTACGAAGCTTACGAGTTTTCCAAGAAGCGTCGAGAACAGGATCGCAATAAACATAATACAGATCATACCAACGAGGGTTGCAAGAACCGTGATAATGTTCTTACCGATCGTGTAGTCATGTGTAACCATCGTTCCGAAAAACATCAGAAGTCCCATCCAGATAAGTCCGATCGTTGTGATGAGCGATACGGTCTTGACCTCGTTAGCGAGGATGAAGTTGGACGCGATGGTTGCGGGGATCATTGTGATTATCAAGGGGAGAAGCGAGTATGTGGATGCGATGTAAACGTCCTTCATACTTCCCTCACCGTCGAAGAGCGTGGTAAGGCACCAGTTAGCAATTATCCAGAGTGCGAGCGGAACAACGATACCGGTGATAGCACCGAAGATCGTTCCATATTCAGCCTGAGGATTGGTTACGTAGCCTGAACCGATAGAATCGTAGTAGAACACTGCGATGGTCGCTGCAAGTATCGTTGTACCCGCGCGTACAGATCCGCGCTTTTCGTGTTTAAGATCCCAGAAGCCGTCGAAAGGATGGAGTATCAGGTGGAATGCAAAGAGCAATTCCTGACCGTATGTTCTCTTCTCTGCGCTTACCGAAACCTTCTTGTTTACCTTCTTTGCAAAGCCTAAGAACTTAACGAGTGCAAAGCAGATAACGAAGACGATGATCGGGAGCGTCCAGAGATAGTTGGAGATCCATTCCTGACGAAGCTCGCTGTATGCGATCGAGTAGTTAGAAGTATCGTAAGCAAGCTTGTACTGCTCAACAGCCTCTTCATACTTATGAAGTCTTGCCAGAGCGTTACCGATTCCAATGTACGCAGTATCGAAGTTCGAGTTTCTCTTGAGGATCTCGGTCCAGTCGTCGATCGCTGCGTCGTAGCGTCTGTTGTTCTGGTTCTCGAGAGCCTGCATGATTACGTCACCGTACTCGGTTCTCTGATATACAGTAAAGGAAGATTTCTCAGAGCTATCAAGGAGAAGCATCGCGTCGCCCTGATAGTCGATAGCGCGGAGTGCGTTCTCGGCGATATTACCAAGAAGGTCACCCTGATCGCCGAACGCAAAGAGGAGGTTACCGTCGAAGTCATAGGTAAATACCTTACTTCTCTTTCTGTCGATGATCGACCAGGTGTTCTCAGGTCCGACTGCAACGTCAACGACCTGCGAAGGACCGGTGATTATCTTATTTGTACCGGTCATTGCATTGATAGCACCGAAGAAATCGATCTCACCGGAAGGCGGATAGAAGCCGTTTCTTCTCATAAGCTCGGAGCCTGCCGCGTTAAGCATCTTAACGGGAGCGTTTGTTCCGCTCTTATCCTTGTTCTGAATGGCGGTCTGTACCTTGCCGTCGTCAAGCTCGATAGTGGCATAGATAAAGTCGCCTGCAAGGGTGATATTGTTGTAAGGAGTAATAATTGCGTTGGTCTCGGTCTCTTTCTGCTTCTCGGTCTTAAATCTCTTCCAGAACTTCTGCCAGAAAGAAACTTCAACCTTCTGCGCACCGATGTAGTTGGTGAAGATACCCTCGTCGGTCATAACTACGATACCGTTCTGAGAGTTCTTATCTACGACGTAAAGTCTGTCGTAGCGGTCAACTGCCACTGCTGCGGGGCTGTAAACCGAGGTTGCATCGATACGCTCGGACTTCGGCTTACCGATCTCGGAGAGGAAGTTACCGTTCGTATCGAAAGTGAGGATACGGCTGTTACCGGTATCGCACAGGAAGATACGTCCGCCTACCTCGCGACCGTTAACGAGCTTGGATTCGGTGATAAACACGCCCTCGGGAGCGTTAAGCTTATCTACGTTACCGTTATCATTCTTGAAAGTATCAATGATAAACTTTACCTTGTAGTAAGGGTCAAGAACGACAAGTCTGCTGTTATCACGGTCAACGACGTAAACGTTATCGTTTTCGTCTGTTGCAAGGTCAGTAGGAGTTTTGAGAGGCAGAACCTTAAGTGCGAGCTCTTCTTCGCTAAGGTCGGGATAAAGCTCTCTCATACGGTTTATATCGGTAAGTCCCATATAAGCCGAGTCGACTTCTCTGTCCGGAACATACGCATCAGGCGAACGAAGATCTGTTCCGCTTATGGAGTATGTATAGGTATAATACGGAGTTGCTGCGCCTACAGGAAGAGACAAAACCATAATAGCAACAAACACAAGACAAATGAGAGATGTTACTTTTTTCATTTTTTCTCCTCCTTATATTAGTCTTTCATACCACTCGAGCCCATCGTCTCAATGATGTTGGACTGCGAAATTACGAATACCAGAATAGGTACGAGCATCATTACGACGGTTGCTGCTGCGCTGGCACCCGCACGCTTGATACCGCCCGCGGTGATCTGACCGATCGCGTAGTTGAGCGACTTGAGCTGCTCAGAGTGGATATACATGGACGCGCCCTGGTTCCAGAGTCCCTGGAAGCAGTAAACTATAAGTGTAAGCCAACCGGGCTTAACCATTGGCATCGCGATCGTCCAGAAGGTACGAAGCTCACTTGCGCCATCCAGTCGTGCACTCTCAAGCACCGAGTCGTGTACGTGGGATTCCATGAACTGCTTCATCAGGTAGAAGCCGAGCGTCGCTCCCCACGCGGGAACTATGATAGCCCAATAGGTATCTACCATACGGAACGCACTCATAAGAATGAAGCTACAGATCGCGGTTACGGTCTGGTGGAACATAAGCGAGGTCTGAACGGTCTTAAACATAAATCTTCCGCCGGGGAAAACGATCTTAGCCATCGCATAAGATGCGAGAGACGCTAAGAAGAGGTGTCCGATCGTACCTGCTACCGAAGTAAATACGGTATTGAATATGTATCTTGAGAAAGGCACCATACTGTCACTCATAAGAGTAAACAGGTCTTTGAAGTGCTTTGCCGTAGGCTTTACAACGTAAAATCTCGGGGGGAACATCCAAAGCTCGTCAAGCGGCTTGAATGCCTGGATTACGCAGTAGTACATAGGCAGGAACATAAATGCTCCGAGTATTACGAGTATAACTGTGATACCTGCGTCGCCGGTTCTGGATCGCGCAAGTACGACTTTATGTTTTCTTGTTCTTAACTTTGCCATATCACGATCCTACCTTCGAAATCATCTTTTTGACGATCATATTAGCGCCGATCATTATCACGAAAAGGATAACTGCGATCGCTGAAGCGTAACCCGTTTCAAAACGCATTCCGCCGTAGTCGTCAAGGTGGTGGACGATGGTGTGTGCAGCGTAGTCAACGGAGGGGAATCCGCAGAGTGCCGTAACAGTACCACCGAAGCCGAACGAGCCGGTTATCGACATGATCGCACCGAACATAAGAGTATTCTTCATGTTCGGGAGCGTTATGTACCAAAGCTCCTGCCATCTGTTCTTAACGCCGTCAACGGCGCCTGCCTCGAACTGAGCCTTATCGATACCCTGGAGACCTGCGATGAACGCAAGGAAGGACGTACCGAGCGAGGTCCAGAGCGCGACCACGATACACAGAGGCATTACGTAGTCCGCGTCCTCGAAGAACGCGATCTCCTTTGTGATAAGGTCGAGCTTAAGCAGCATTGCGTTTGCCCAACCGTAACGGTCAGAGGAGAAGAGGGTCTTCCAGATCAGGAACGCCTGACCCGAGATAGACGGTGCGTAGAAGATAAGGGTTACGATAGCTCTTATCTTCGGGGAGAGCTCGTTGATGAACCAAGCTACCATAAACGAGAGCAGGTAGGATACAGGTCCAACTATACATGCAAATATAAGCGTGTTCTGACAAGCTGTTATAAAGATATCGTCGTCAAGGAAGAGTCGGATATAGTTTGCAGGACCAACGAAGTTCGGCCATTCAAGCAAGTTAAAGTCGGTAAGACTTATAACTGCGGAAAGCACGACAGGCAAGACGGTGAAGCAGGTAAAGATGAGCATATAAGGCGCTACCATAAAGTAAGCAACTTTATTTCTCTTCATTTCATGCCATGTCCACTGCAATCTTGTCATATCCTTGCGCACTACAGCTTTTTTCTTTGCTGTTTTCTGTGACATGAGTTTTTCTCCTTATATATTATAACAATGTACGAAATTTACAGACTGACGTTCGAGCTTATTTATAAGTCTCGTATGTTTCAAGCCATTTAGCCGCGTCTACAAGATAGTAGACCACCTTGTAGGTCTTATCCTTTTCAAGCTCTGCGTCCTCGTCAAGATCCGCATTTCTGTCACCTGTACCGAAGAGGTCGGTGTCGAGAGCCTTGAGATCTTCTGCAAGTGCGCGGATCTTGTCGTAGTCCTCGGTGGTATATCCTGCAAGCTCCGAAAGCACCTCTTCAACCTTTGCGTCGTAGGCAGAAGAGTAACGGCTGTCGTCCTTGACCTTCTCGAGAGCCTCTACAGCCTGCTGCATACGTCTTACCGCAAGTGTGGTCTGCTGAAGTTCCTTATCGAGCGCCTCAAGGTCGAACTCGTCACGCTTTCTCGTGATCTCATCGTTGATGAAGTCGATGTATCCGAGAAGACTGGTTACGGGGTTGAGGTTATCGTTGTAAGCATCGAGGAATGCGAACTTGGTGTAACGTCCTACGATGTATGCACCGGGATAGTTAGGAATAGTTGCGAGGTTATTGAACTGAAGTTTGATCTGCTTGTACTCGTCACGTGTCCAAGGCAAGCTCTCAAGTGCGGTGATGTTTGCGGTCGGATGCTTTGCGGAAGGACCGAGGATAGCAGCCATTTCGTTAGAGTAGTCTACCTGGCACTCATCGCTAACGTACCACTGCATAAACTTCCAAGCCTTTTCTCTGTCCTCGCATCCGTCGATCATCGAGATAGCACCGACACCGGAAACCGAGTCAAATCTGATGTTACCGTCAGCGTCCTCGATACCGGGCAGCGGATAGAAGGACCAAAGTCCCTCGATCTCGGTTGCGAATACCTTGAGGTGATTGTACGTTCCTGTATAGTCACCGAATCCGATCGGCATTTCACCGGTTCTGAAACGGTTTGCAAAGTCGTACTGGTAGGGGAAGGAGTACATGGTGTACATTGCACACATATCCTCAAACGCTGTAAGAGCGAGGTTAGAATCGAGGTTGATTCTCATACCGCCGTCAGCGAAGAGCTCTCCACCCATCTGATATATAAAGATGTTACTATCGCCGATCATCGCGATCTCCATGTTCTTAGCCTGGAGAACCGGGATCGCCTCCTTAACGTCGTCCCAGGTTTTAGGAACCTCGAGCTCAAGCTCTGCGAGGATATCCTCGCGGACGAACATCATCGGGAAGCTCTGTGTTTCAGGAAGACCGTAGCAACGCTCAACGCCGTACGCGTCCTCCATCTTAAGAACGATCATCGCCGACTCATTGAAGTTGGAGGTCACCTCGTCGAAGTTCTCCATATCTTCAATAGATTCAAGTGCACCTCTGATCGCGTAGTTGATTACGTCACCCGCGCCGATACCGAGGTATACGTCAGGACCCTTCTTAGCAAGGATCGAAGGAAGGAGCGTACCGCCCGCAACGAGACGGAAGTTGATGGTTACGCCGTATTCCTTAGTGAACTTATTATTAATGAGGTTTCTGATAACCTGAGACTGATCTCGACCGGTTGCGATCCAGACCTCTACGCTGTCCTCTGCGACCTCATCGGTAAGAGCACCCATACGGTCGTAGTTACGGAAGAAGGACTGAATAAATCCGGTGATCTCGTGCCAAAGTGCTGCGAAGAAGCCTGCCTTAGCCTTGGGGAGCTCTTCATCCGCGCTCTGAACTACGAGGTAGTCAAGAGTAAGCGGCTGAGTCTTTGCGTCTCCGAGCCAAGTACCGAGTGAACCGATGTATGTCTTGAGCTGGTCAAGGTTCTTAGCAACCTCTTCCTCGTCCATCGCCATCTCGCGCAGGAGGTCGGAAACGTTCTGAAGAGTTGCGGTCATCGAGCTCTTGGAAGAGTCCTTGAGCATGATCTCGATAATCTCGTCGATCTCCTCGTGCTGCTCCCAAAGGTCAGCCATGGTATCCGGGATAACTCCGTAGAAGTTGTAGTTTGCGAACTCGTCAGGAGAAGTACCGGTAAGCTTCAGGATCTTGAGGTAGTCATCGTTGATCGCGTTAAGCGCATCCTGAACTCTGCTTACAGTAGATCCCATAGCACCGAGGGAAGCCTCAAGACGAAGCGTGTAAACGACGCCTTCCTTGAAGTAGAACTCGAAGTTCGTAACTCCGTCGCTGAGCGGTCCTACCTGCCAGTCATCAGAGTAGTTGAACTTAAGTCTCGCTGCCTCGTCGAACGGGATGCCGTCGTAGTATCCGTCTTCACCCTCAGCGACGCTGTCATCACTATAGATGGAAAGGATTCTCGAAGTTGCCATACCGTCGAGGATGTTCTGCTTGAAGCGGGCTACGATATTGTAATTGCCGCTCTTGTTAACGGTGAACTTGTATTCGACCCACTGGCCAACGCCCTGCCACTTTTCGCCGCCGACAGCGTTAAGCAAGGTTCTGTCGGTTGCGCTGGGAGAGTTTGCAGCACTCGTCGTATCAGCCATGGGGTATATGGTCTGGCTGGAGGAAGCCGAGAAATATTCTGCTTCTAATTTAATTTTAGCATCGCCCTTTTCGTATCCCTTGTACTGCTCACGGTAATCCTCGTAGCTACGATAAGTAACGCAAGGAACGAGGCAGAGCTTGGAGATTACGATAGGCTCGTTTACACCTTCAATAGTAAGGGAAACGTCGCCGTTCTCATCAGGCTCAAGAACGAACTCGAAAGGCTCCTGGATAAATCCGTTGGAATCCTTGAACTCGTAAATATTCCATACAGGGCTCTGAACAAGGCTATCACGGATCTCGTTCTTATCGGTATCCGCCGTGAAGTAACGGACGGTATACTCCTGAACGAACTCGGTAAGCGACTGAGTCCAATACTCAGGGAAGCTTACTGCAACGACCGGCTCGCCCTTGCGGCTGGTTGCTTCCTTAGCAGAAGTAAATCCTGCTTTAGTCGCAGCCTCAATAATGCTTGCAGCCGTCATTCCCTTCTCTATCTCGATCTCAGCATCGGGATACGGGGTGGACCATACCTTAGAGATAGTAAGGTAACGTGCCTCGGAGAAAGGAACCTTATCGTTGATCATAAAGATTCTTTCGATAGACGCCGACTTGTTTACTACAGGATAATACTCAATGTAGATGTTGTAACGAGTCGGGGTCGTTATAGCATTTTCACTGCCTGCAGCGATCGTCCAGGTCGTAGTTCCTGCATCGGGGATGTAAAGACCGTCGATAACACCGTCGCTAAACTTATAGGGCATTTCTGCCTCGGGTGCTTTATCGCCGGGCTTAAGAACCAGATCAGGATCGTAGCCGAGCACGTCACCGAGGGTGTTTACGTACACGCCGTCAAGTCCGGAGAGGATGATCTCCTTCGTTGCGTTGGGAGCTTCGTCGAAGTAATTGGGATTGGTGGTGGGATCATCATCCTCAAGCTTCAGAAGCTCTTCGTCGCTCGTGTACTCCTCTTTGTACTCGTTGTACGAAATCGCATTCAGCAATTCCTTGATGTTGCTCAGCTCGCTCTCGTCAGAGTCGATCGGTGCCGCAGATACGGGCATCGATACCGAGCCGATGAGAACCATCACGAGCAAGATCAAAGCTGTGATTCTTTGAAATTTCGTGGTTTTCATTTAGAATTTCCTCCTACCAAATGGTTAAAACTATGGTGTTATCTTACCATAAAATAAGAAAAAAGTCAAGCAAAGTTTTTGCCCGACCGCCCCCATAACGCGCTCGCGCGTAATGAAAACTTTTTTGCACGCTTTTGCAAAATCGTCAAATTTAGCACTTGACAAATCGCACACGTTGTATAGGTAAATTCAATTTACCCTATCGGCAACTGTTTTGATCTCGCGTGCGGCATTTTTGTGCAAATGCACCATATCATATCTTGGAAATTTTTTAAGCTTTTTTGAGGTAAATGAAATTTACCTTGCGCATTTGTGACGATTTTGTGCATTTTGTGAGTTTGCAACAAGCATTTGTGATCTTTGCACAAATCACGCCCCGATTTTTCTACATTTTGAACAGTCCTAATTTTTTCGATTTTTTCTCACTTTTTTCGTTTTCTTCTCATAATATAAGACGATATACTGCCTTTTTAGTCAAATATATCTATTTTTTTCCATTTCTTTCTTTTGCTTCCATCTTGGCTTTCAGGCTCATTTTTCTTCACAAAAACATCAAAAAAGCGGCACGCCGAAGCGTGCCGCGTAATATAAAATTGTTTGCTTTAGCAAAGCCGTCAAGTTTTGATCAGCGAAGGAAGCCGTTGACGATCTCTTCCTCAGCCTCTTTTTCGCTGAGTCCGAGAGTCATCAGCTTGATGAGCTGCTCGCCCGCGATCTTTCCGATAGCCGCCTCGTGAATAAGCGAGGCATCGGGATTCACCGCAAGTATCTCCGGAATCGCCGCCACGGTTGCGTCATCCATAATGATCGCATCGCACTCGGTGTGTCCCGAGCACTTGTTGTTACCCGTGATCTTAGAAAGGAACTTTTGCTTTGAGGAATCTCTTGCGACTGCGCGTGATACCACGTGCGTGCCCGAATTCTCGCCGTTAAGCTCCACCTCAAACTCGGTGTCAGCCACTTGCTTGCCGTGAGTCATGATCTTCTCGTGAACCACAAGAGTTGCATTTTTCGACACTTTTGCATAAGTCTTGCGGTAGGTCGAATCAACGCCCTTGATCTGTACAGTTTCCATCTCCATATAAGCATTTTCGTCGAGTTCAACGTACGACGTGGGATTCATAATGTTCTCGCCGTTGCCGTCGCCCTGTCCGTAGTGCTTCTCAACGTATTTGATTTTTGCATTTTTCCCCACAAAGAAAGAGTGCACACCGCTATGCTCGGATGCCTCCGAACCGCCGTTGTGAATACCGCATCCCGCAACAATGGTAACGTCGCAATCCTCGCCTATGTGAAAATCGTTGTAAACGAGTTCGCAAAGTCCGCTCTGTGAGAGGATAACGGGAATGTGCAGGCTCTCGTTCTTCGTGCCGGGCTTGATATAGATATCAATTCCGGGCTTGTCGGTCTTCTGTACGATCTCGATGTTCTCGGAGGAGTTCTTGCCCTCAAGCTTTCCGTTTATTCGCAAGGAGTACGCGCCCTGAGGCACGTCGTGCAGATCAGCGACCTCTTCAAGTAATTTTTTCTGAATACTATCCATAAGAGCCTCCTTTACGCGTTATTTTTGGTGAAGTAGCAACCGGAGCGAACGTCCATAAGCTTCGGGAATACATCCTCGCGTTTGCCGTAGTCAGCCACCTCGCCGTTTGCAAGAACGACTATCTTATCCGCAATATTGAGAATTCTCTCCTGATGAGAGATGATGATTATCGTTCCCTTGGTGCGCTCGTACATATTTTCAAAGACCTTGATGAGATTATTGAAGCTCCAAAGGTCGATTCCCGCCTCGGGCTCATCGAACACCGAGAGTTTTGTGCCGCGGGCGTTTATCATAGCGATCTCAATTCGCTTGAGCTCGCCGCCAGAGAGAGATCCGTCGACCTCGCGGTTGACGTAATCCTTTGCGCAGAGTCCTACCTCAGAAAGATAAGAGCAAGCCTCCGCAACGCTCGTTTTCTTGCCTGCCGCAAGAGAGATCAGGTCCTTTACCGTGATGCCCTTGAATCTTACGGGCTGCTGAAACGCAAAGCTGATGCCTGCGTTTGCGCGTTCTGTGATCGAGAGATCGGTAATATCAACGCCGTCCATATAAATTCTGCCGCTCGTGGGCATATTTATTCCCGCGATGAGCTTAGCAAGCGTCGATTTTCCGCTTCCGTTCGGACCTGTGATAGCTACGAAGCGGTCGTCGATCTCAAGATTTATGTTTTTTAGTATCGCTTTGTCGCCAACGACGAAGGATACATCCTTGAATTGTAACATATTTCTTTATTCTCCTCATCGTAAGGCGGTGGAAACCTTACAATTTTATTATAGATTCTTTTAGCCACCAGAATATTATACCTCAAAATCAAGTTTTTTTCAATAGGTTTTCAAGATATTTTGTTAAATTATTTACACTCTTTTATCGTTTTAGTTATTGCAAAAGTCATTTTTTTGTGTTATAATGAAAAAGCAAGTGTAAAATCAGCGCAGATCCACCACTCTGTCGCCATCGGCGAGGTGTGACGGTTTGTGTCGAATATTACAATTGTATTTAACAAATCCCTTTATTTACAAGGATTTTAAATATTTATTTGTGCTTTCAATTATAATTCAAAAGGAGAAAAACTATGAAACTCAGAGCTCCCGCTTATCCTCTGATCACCATTGACCCATTCTTCAGTGTATGGTCGCAGGCTGACAGACTCACAGACGAAAATACTGTGCATTGGACGAGCCGTCCCAACACCATCTCGGGTATCGTCACCGTTGACGGCAAAGATTACCGCGTGATCGGCAAGGTTGACGACAGCATCCCCGCTATGAAGCAGATCTCGGCAGACTGCAACGCATTCTCGACCACCTACGTGTTCGAAGAGGCAGGCGTTCGCGTCAAGCTGATCTTCACTTCCCCCATCCTTCTTACAGACTACTATCTTCTCACCCGCCCCGTAAGCTATCTCGAGGTGCGCAAGGAGATCGTCGACCACAAGAAACACGACGTTAAGCTGAAGATATCGGTCGCAGAGCAGATCTGCACCAATCTCACAAAGTCCGAGCCTGTTGAATGCGAGATCCTCGATCTCGGCAAGCTCAGCTCGGCTAAGATGGGCACAGTTGCTCAGTCGATCATTCCCTGCGACGGCGACGACCACCGCATAAGCTGGGGTTACTTCTACCTCACCACCGAGGGCAAGGCATCCTACACCGTAGGCGAGGGCGAGGCTCTTACATACGTTAACGCAGAGGTAGATCTCAAGAATTCTACCCTTCTCACATTCGCATACGACGACATCGAGTCGCTCGAGTACTTCGGCGCACGTCTCAAGACCTATTGGAACAGAAACGGCGCGCTCATCACCGATGAGATCGTAAAGGCGCACTCGGATTACAAGACCACTCTCAAGCGTTGCAACGAGTTCGCTGACAGAATGTTCATCGACTCTGTTCGCGCAGGCGGCGAGAAGTATGCAGAGATCCTCGAGCTCGCATACCGTCAGGCAGTTGCAGCTCACAAGCTTGCGATCGACGAGGACGGTGAGATCCTTTGGGTATCCAAGGAGTGCTTCTCCAACGGTTGCGCGGCTACTGTCGACGTAAGCTATCCCTCCATCCCGCTCTTCCTGCTCTACAATCCCGAGCTCGTAAAGGGTATGATGCGCCCGATCTACAAATTTGCACGCTCTGACGGTTGGAAGTACGACTTTGCTCCTCACGATGCAGGTCGCTACCCCATCCTCAACGGTCAGGTCTACGGACTCAACCGTGAGACAGGCGAGCTTATGTTCCACAAGCAGATGCCCGTCGAGGAGTGCGGAAATATGCTCGTTATGGAAGCGACCGTTGCGCTCGCTACCAAGAGCACCGCATTTGCTAACGAGCATATGGATATTCTCGAGGATTGGGTAAAGTACCTCCTCCAGAACGGCAGAGATCCCGAAAATCAGCTCTGCACCGACGACTTCGCAGGTCATCTCGCGCACAACTGCAACCTCTCGCTCAAGGCTATTATGGGTATCGCAGGTCTTGGCATCCTCTACGGTATGAACGGCAAGAAGAGAGAGGAGCGCAAGTACCTCAAGCTTGCTAAGGATATGGCACTTGATTGGGCAGAGCGCGCTCAGAACGGCGACGGCAGCTTCCGTCTCGCTTACGACAAGCCCGGCTCTTTCAGTATGAAGTACAATATCGTTTGGGACAAGCTCTTCGGCACAGATCTTATGCCTAAGACCGTTCTTGAGTCCGAATTTGCAAGCTACGCAAAGCATATCAATGCGTACGGACTTCCCCTCGACTCGAGATCCGATTACACCAAGAGTGACTGGCTCGTATGGACCGCTACTCTCACCTCGGATCGCGACGCATTCGAGAGCTTCGTGGCTCCTCTTTGGGAGTTCTTCCATCATTCTCCCTCGCGTGTGCCTATGACCGACTGGTATTTCACCACCACCGGCGAGCACAGACACTATATGGTAGGCGAGATCGACAAGAGCTTCCGTAACCGCACAGTTCAGGGCGGTCTGTTCATCAAGCTCCTTGAGTACAAGGGCATTATGAAGTACGAAAGATAATTTTTCAACACAAAAAGGCGAAGAACGTATGTGTTCTTCGCCTTTCTGCCAACATGGTAAATTATTATATCACAGACTTTGATGCGCACAACAAAGTGAAGCGAGGTTACTATGATAGAAAGCCAATACAAAATGAATTTGATCAAAATCGGATTAAAAATTGCTTATTACAGAAAGCTCCAAGGAATGACACAGGAAGAGCTTGCCGAAGCGTGTGAGCTGTCCGCAGGCTACGTTTCTCAGCTTGAAGCACCTAACTGTTTCTTCTGCCCTCCCCTGAAAACCTTGTTCAAGATCGCTGAAGTTCTCGGAACCACCGTCTCTAAGCTTACGGACATAGAGGACTGATCAAAATTTTATTAAAATAATGAAAAAAGCACTTGCAAAATTAAGCAAGTGCTTTTTTGTGCCAAACAAACCTGACAAAAATGCGTTTTTATATTAAATTATAATTCAATTATATTCGTCCAGGCGCTTCTGCCCTCGGCATCGATGACGAATGCGCGGACGAAGAGCTCCCCCGCAACCGAAGTATATTCCGCAGAAGTGAGGTTCTCGCCGTGAGTCGCGCGGCGGCACCAAGCGATATTGGATGCAAAGAAAATATGAGAGACGGGCGAGCACTCAACGCGGAATTTATTGCCCTCGCGATAGAGATGCACCTCGGGGCCCTGCGACGCGTAAAAACGCTTCTCGACTATCGCTTTCTTGATATCCTCAGCCGAATTCGTCTCGCATTCTGCCATAATATAAGCAATTCCGTTGTCAATCCCATCGTACATATGCGCGTCGTCGGTCGCAAGAAGCGGCAAATTAAGACCGCGCGATGCGATCTGGTCGACGATCACCGATGAATCCGCGCGGAAGGACTGCCCCTTCTCGGAAACCGTGTTATATATCTCGGTAGCGTCGACGTCGCGAAGCTTCAGTATCATCTCGGGGGTATTGAGCGACCACGCGGGATGTGCAAGCACCGCAAGTCCGCCGACAGCGTGAATTCCGTCGATAACACTCTGCGCATCTCCTTTGGGATCGAGCGTGGGCTCTTTCTCCATAAAGAGCCCGACTATGTGGAACACGCCCTGCTCGGTGGTGTTGCCGCCGACGTTGTACTCAGCGCCCGAAATGATCGTCATTCCGTTATCTTCGCCGTTCTCGCCGTACTTCCAGTGGTCAGTCAGTGCGATAGCGTCGTAGCCCTGCGATCTGTAAGACTCCTTGACCTTCTCGGGAGACCATGCTCCGTCCGAGATGCTGGTGTGTATATGAAGCCCTACCTTCTGTCTCTTTTTACCGTTGATATCGATATACATTTTATCTTTCCTTTATCTTGATGCAATTGTACTATTCAACACAAAATCAGAGCTTTGCGTTTCTTGTTGTAACTACGTCCACACCCGTTCCGAGAACGTCTGCGATGATGACGGTTCCGATGGTAGCATCGTCATCAACGTAAGTCTGTGCGATGAGCTTTGCGCACTCAAACATAAGCTCCTTCGGGATCGAGCCGTTGGTCTTTACGGGCACGACTCCGCCGCTCTTGAGAGGTGCTGTGCTGGTCACAACGCGCTTGGGCGCGGTGCACTCTGTAAGTGCATATGTCTCGCCGCGCTTGCAGGTGTGGCCCTCGACAGAAAGCACCTTTTTATTATCGTCAAGCTCTACGCGGAGCTGACAGCCCTTGGGGCAAACGATACAAGTCAATTCACGGATCATTTTTACTTCCTGCCTTTCTTAAGAATCAGATTCGATCGAGAACGCGAGCTTGCCGCTCTTAACGCCTTCGATCATAGCGGGAGTGAGGGTAATGGTCTCCATCTCACCGGGAGCAACCTTCTGCTTTTTCTTATTGATGATGACGTTCTCGCCGTCGCGCACTACTATGCGCACGTCGCGGTAAACGTCTGCAACTCTGAAATAAACGGTGACCTTTTTGTTCGACGTGATGCGCTGCGGAACGGTGTATCTGACCTTTCCGTCGGTCACGAGAGCGATAGCCTCGTCGAGTGCGGAGCTTGTATTTTTCAGCACATATTCAGCCGCTGCAACTCCCGCGATCTCAGCCTCCTCGGACACGTAGTCAACGAGGTCGTGAACGTGGAGAACGTTGCCGCAGGCGAATATTCCCTCGGTGTCGGTCTGTCTGTCCTGATCGACGCACGCGCCGTTGGTAATTCTGTCAAGCGAGATATTCGCGCCCTTGGTAAGCTCGTTCTCGGGGATAAGTCCGCAGGAGAGCAAGAGCGTATCACACTCGATGTACTGACGCGTCTCGGCAATAGGCTTGCGGCGCTCGTCAACCTTTGCGATGGTAACGCCGGTAACTCTATCCTTGCCGTGAATCTCAACGACGGTGTGGCTGAGCATGAGCGGAATTCCGAAGTCGTTGAGACACTGCTCAATATTTCTCGCAAGGCCGCCCGAGTAAGGCATAAGCTCGCACACAGCCTTGACCTCTGCGCCCTCAAGCGTCATTCTTCTCGCCATAATAAGTCCGATATCGCCCGAGCCGAGAATTACTATCTTTTTACCCGGCATATAGCCGTCCATATTTACAAATCTCTGCGCAGGTCCCGCGGTGAAGATACCAGCAGGACGCGTGCCGCAGATATTGAGCGCTCCCTTCGGGCGCTCGCGGCATCCCATAGCGAGAATGATAGCCTTAGCCTTGATCATGAACATTCCGTCCTCGGAGTTCATAGCGGTGACTACCTTATCGGGAGAGATGTCGAGAACCATTGTGTTGAGCTTAAAGGGGATGTTTCTCTCTCTTACCTGAAGCTCGTAGCGGTAAGCGTACTCGGGGCCCGTGAGCTCCTCCTTGAAGCGATGGAGTCCGAAGCCGTTGTGGATGCACTGGCGAAGAATACCGCCAAGGCTTGTGTCACGCTCGAGAATAAGGATGTTGCGAAGTCCCGCATCGTACGCCGCAACAGCCGCGCTCATGCCTGCAGGTCCGCCGCCTACGATAACAAGATCTACGTTAATATATTCGGACATATCACTTAACCCCCTTGGTCTTACCGTAATTTATGGTCGATCCCTTGCCGAACTTTGTCACGTCCTCAAACGCAACTCCGAGCTCGCGCGCAAGTATGCTCACTACGATAGGCGAGCAGAAGCCGCCCTGACATCTGCCCATTCCGCTTCTCGTTCTTCTCTTGATGCCATCGACGTCGATCGCACCGGGATTGGTGTGGATGGCCGCAACTATCTCGCCCTCGGTGATACCCTCGCATCTGCAGACTATTCTGCCGTAGCGAGCATCCTTTGCGATGACCTCGTTCTTCTCTTCAATACTCATATGATTGAACGCGTGTGCAGGGATGTGGCGAGGGTTGTAGTTTTCCTTCTCTACAAGAGCAAGTCCGTCCTCACGGAGCATTCCGACCACGTGCTCGGCAATTGCAGGAGCTGAGGTAAGTCCGGGGCTCTCGATGCCGCCGAGAGTCAGCACGCGATCGCGAAGCTTGATGATAAAGTCGCCCGTGCTTCCGACTGCGCGAAGTCCGCAGAAGGAGGTGATGACCTTGCCGAAGGGGATGCCGCTTGCGTTGTCAGCAGAGCGAGCGATGATCTGCTCGTAGCCCTCGGAGGTAACCGAGGTGTCCTCTTTGTCCTCAATATCTGTAGCGGTAGGTCCGAGCAACAGGTTTCCGTCAACGGTAGGAGCGACGAGAATTCCCTTACCCATCTTTGTGGGAGTGTGGAAGATAGTCCTCTGTACGAACGAGCCGCACTCTTTATCAAGTATCATATACTCACCGCGTCTGGGATGAACGTCAAAATCATCGTCTCCCGTCATAGCGGCGATCTTATCGGAATATACTCCAGCAGAGTTGATAACGTACTTTGCCTCGATCTGCTCGCCTTCCACAGAGCTTACGAGATAGCCGTTCTCGCTCTTCTCGATAGACGCGACCTCGAAATTGAGCTTCAGCTCAGCACCGTTGTCCATAGCGTTACCTACGGCAGAGATGCAAAGCTCATAAGGGCAGACTATCGCGCCCGTGGGTGCGAGAAGTGCGCAGGAAAGCTCGGGGTTGAGATTGGGCTCGAGCGCAAAAAGCTCGTCTTTTTCAACTATACGAAGTCCCTCGACTCCGTTCTTGATGCCTCTTTCGTAAATAGCCTCGACCTCTGCTCTCTCGTTCTCAAAAGCAACGACCAGAGATTCGTTGCGGACGTACTTTACACCAAGCTCCTCTGTGACCTTGGGCATAAGGATCGAGCCTCGAACGTTCATTTTTGCCTTCATCGAGCCTTCTTTTGCGTCAAAGCCCGCGTGAACGATCGCGCTGTTTGCCTTGGTAGCTCCCATCGCTACGTCGTTTTCTTTTTCAAGAATGCAGATCTTAAGGTCATATCTTGCAAGCTCTCTGGCGATCATTCCGCCGACCACGCCTGCACCGACGATTACTATATCGTACATTTTCACACTTCCTTTTCTTAACTAATTTTTAGTATCAAACATAGACATACATTGTAGATTATATCACAAACTCCCCTGCTTTGTCAATAGCCGCACACGCATTTTGGCAACATTTAAACATTTTCCTCGTTTGCATAAATATTTTTAACTTTTTTTCGAAAAGCTATTGCATTTTTTGCAAAACCGTGTTATAATAACATCACGAAGTAGTTTTCAATACCACATTAAGAAAGGTTCAATAACATGACACGTACTTGCCTTAAAGACAGATCGCTCCCCGACTACACAAGAGGAGAAGAAATATTCAATTACGTCAGCCACATCGTCGGCGGCGGAATAGGAGTTATCACGCTTGCCGCCTGCATTCTGATGGCACTCTGGAAGTCGGATGCCGTCGCGATGTCCTGCGGAATAGTGTTCGGCATTTCGATGATCGCACTCTACACCATCTCGAGCATCTATCACGCACTTCCCTGCGGAACTGCGAAGAAGGTGTTTCAGGTGCTCGACCACTGCACGATATATTTCCTCATCGCAGGCACTTATACGCCTATGGTGCTCTGCGCACTGATGAAAGTCGATCGCGCTGCGGCTTGGGGCACGTTCGCGGTAGTTTGGGGACTCACGATCCTCTCTATAACTCTCAATGCGATAGACCTCAAGAAATATAAGGCTTTCAGTATGATCGGATACGTCGGCACGGGCTGGGCGATAATCTTCAATATCGGCTCGATGTACGACGCACTCGGACCTACGGGCTTTTGGCTGCTTCTCGGCGGCGGAATTCTCTACACTGTCGGCATAATCTTCTATAAGGTCGGCTCGAATAAGAGATATTTCCACTCGATCTTCCACATCTTCGTGCTTCTCGGAAGCATCTGCCATTCGCTTTCGGTTATCTTCTACGCGCTTTGATAAGCAAAATAGGCTTTCCTCTGCTTTTTAGCAGAGAAAACACGAACACCACCAAAGGATCTTTCTTTGGTGGTGTTTTTATATCGATGTGTACTTATAATTCTACCCGAGGTAGATATCTTCCGTCTTGAAGAAGTATATTTTTTATGCTATAATATAATCAGCAAGCAGACGGAGGATATTATGAGAGACTATAGTTTTGGTAATTTTCTGCATGAGCTAAGATCGCGTAGAGGCCTTACGCAGTATCAGCTCGGCGCGCTCGTCGGTGTTTCCGATAAGGCGGTTTCAAAATGGGA
>JAGBIA010000080.1 GCA_017935225.1 Clostridia bacterium
CGGACGACCACATGGCAAGCCTGCAAGTTTTCTTCGAAAACATTGTGGTCGCCCCTACATTCAATAATAACGTGCGGCGATAACCGATATTTTCGGGAGGGGAGACCCCTCCCCTACAGCCGTTATTCATTTTTCGTTTGTAGGGGAGGTGTTCCGCCTCCCGTTGTTTGATTTACATCATTATTCCGTCAACAGATGAACGCGCGATCTCTGCCAATTTTGCATTTCGCATTTCTCGTGTCGCGCCTCAATTTTCAATTCTCAACTCTCACTGCTCATCCTGCCTTTGAGTGCGGCGGATGAGAGCTGTGAGAAGCAGATCTTGAACTCGCCCATTTCGTAGTAGAGCACAAAGGACTTCGGGATCTCCTCGACTGCCGATTCGACAAGTCCTTCCTTTTCCATTCCGCTAAGGTATTTTCTCGTTATTGCCGACAGCGTAGCGTTATCCATATCAAAGATACCGACGACGTTACAAAGTCTGATATTTTTGTTATTTCCAACGTGTAAAAACATCGTTTTTCTCAATTCTCCTCAAAATAACGTCCGCCCTCGACCTTTATGCGCTTTTGTGCAGATATTCTGTCAAGCACTCCCGCCTCGCACGTCGTTATTATAACCTGTTTATCAGTGTCAAACAGTAGCAGTGAGTCCCGCCGAGTCTCATCTAATTCGGACAAAACGTCGTCAAACAGAAAAACCGGGTAATCTCCGAATTCCTCGCGCGTTATTTCGCCCTCTGCAAGCTTCAGAGCTAAAGCGAGCGAGCGCTGTTGGCCTTGTGAGGCGAAAATTCGCGCATTTTTGCCGTTTAGTTTAATTTCGAGGTCATCCTTGTGTATTCCCCACAAAGTCGCTCCTGCGCCGATTTCTCGGTCGTGAGAGCCACTCAGCAGCTCGACGTACCTCTGCTTTACCTTTTCAGAGTCGAGATATTCCTCGCCGCTAAGACCTGCCGAGCCGCGATAGACAAGCTCGGTCTGCTCTTTCTCGCCCGTCATTCTGCATAGGCTCTGATTTACGAGCGGCGAGATGCGGCAGATAAACTCGTATCGCATCTTCGAAATGAGCGCCGCCTCGTCTGCCATCCTCTCGCTCCAAAGATCTACCGTAGCGTCGAATGTAGCTCGGTCGTGGTAGGCGCTCTTGATAAGCGAATTACGCTGTTTGAGAAAATAATTGTACCTTTGCAGCGCGTGGATATATTTTTGTGATATGCGGCTGATCGCGATATCGAGGTAATTTCTGCGCTCGGACGGTCCGTCCTTGATAAGCGAGAGATGCTCGGGGCAGAAGAGCACCGCGCGGAAGCTACCGACGATATCAGACATCTTCTCGGCGCGAAGGTGGTTCTTCTCTGCGATCTTCTTCTTATCGCCTATAAATTGAATTTTTATGTTATTATCGCGCCGCTCGTCGCGATAGTCGAGCGAGATCTCGGTATGTTTCTCGCCGAATTTGATCATCTCGCCGACGTTCGATGCGCGAAAGCTTCTGCACACCGACGAATAGAATATCGCCTCGAGCAGATTGGTCTTGCCCTGCGCGTTCTCGCCGTAAAGGATATTAACGCCGGGTGAGAACTCGACCTCGCATTTTTCTATATTGCGAAAGTTTTCGACCGATATTCTTTTGCAGTACATAAAGGATTAGTCCTTGGTTCTTACGGGAAGCAGCATATAGAGCTCTTCCTTGCCGTTCTTTTCGTAGTCGTTGTCAACGGGAGTCATATTCATACTTCCGAGAGGCGAGGACATAGCCATTCTTACGCTCTCAGAGTCGCAGGATCTTACGCCGTCGATAAGGAATCGGTTATTGAACGCGATAACGAGATCGTCGCCCTCGTGGCCTATTCCTATCTCGTCGTAGGTGCTGCCTGCGGCAGAGATCGCCGAGATGCGAAGATTGTCGCCGTAGAAGTCAAGTTTTACGTGCGCACGGACGCTTCCTGCGATCTTCTCCTCGGTGATAAGGGTAGCTCTCTCAAGCGCGGAAAGAAGCTCCGGCTTATTTGCAGTAGTGATGATGGTGTGATTATTCACGATAATTCTGTTGTAGTCGATATACTGACCGTCAACGAGTCGGGAGAAGAATGTTATATCGCCTATAACGAACACGATGTGCTTTCTGGTAACGTAGATCTGCGTGAGAGCCTCGGGATCGTCCTCAAGGAGTCTCTGGAGATCGTTTACAGTCTTTGCGGGCACGATGAACGCGTACTCAAGATGCGCGTTGCCGTTTGTGTTCTTGTTGGTAAGCTCGGTGCGTCTGCGGCACTTAGCGAGCTTGAAGCTGTCGCAGGCTACCATAGTGATCGAGTCGTCGTCGATCTTGACGAAGGTTCCGTTGAGGACCTGACGCTGATCGTTGTTGCCCATAGCGAAAGCGACCTGCGAGAACATCTTCTTTACGATAGACTGAGAGATTATGAAGCTTCTGTCGCTGACAAGGTCGGGAATAGACGGGAAATCCGACGCGGGAAGCGCGATCATCTTGTGAGACGACTTTCCGCTGACGATCGATGCTACCATCTTTTCGTCAACGCTGAGCGTTATCTCCTCTCCGTCCATTACGCGAAGCGTCTGGTTGAACTTCTGCGCGTTGATAATGTACGAGCCTTCTTCGATAACCTTTGCCTCGACTACGATTCTTACACCTTTCTCAAGATCAAAGGTCGTCATAACGCAGGTGTCGGGTACGCGAGCCTCTATCAGTATTCCGTCTGCCGCACTTATAGTCGATTTTCCCGAGACAGCATACATCAGCGGCGATATAGCCGCACTTACACTCGTTCGGTTGAATATTATCTTCATTATCTCTTCTCCTTTTTGGATAATTATTAGTTTAGTTAGTTTGAGTAGGGTATTATTGTTCTTTTCTTGAAAGAAAAGAACCAAAAGAACTTCCTGTGGGTGTTGGTCAAGGGTTTGTGCGTGGTCGTTATACCTGCCTCGTTCGGAGTTTGGGATGTTTGTGAGGGTAGCGACATAACAGACGGCACATTTGTTAAAATGCGAGGTGCAAACACGCGGACAGCTCGCTACCGCGTGTTTCTTTTTATTGTGAAGAGTGACATAGAAATCTTTGTTTTGTCTATAGCTGAAACAATACTCTATATTGACGATAGGGCGATGACTTGCTTTCGACTCTTTTCGAACGTTATGATACTTAAAGGCTCTCCTTGAGGAGAGCTGGCGGTGTAACCGCCTGAGAGGTGATAA
>JAGBIA010000081.1 GCA_017935225.1 Clostridia bacterium
GCTTTCTTGGTATCTATCCGTTGTGTTCTATAAAAAGAAAGAAATGTAATAAACTTAACCCTCGTTTCTTACGAAGCGAGGGATTTTTATACAAACAGTACGTTGAATATTAAATTCTCATCTATTTTACTACAGACTCTTTGTACGTCATTTTTTCTTGACAAGCACTGCATTTGTAGACACAAACGCAAATACGGCATACCTCTTTCGAGATATACCGTATTCCCCAAAACTGTCCTTTAGGGTACGTCACAAAAGCATAGCGGTTTTTGTTGTAATTATCTAATTCTTTTGTATTGCTTGTCGCCTGCAGCTCTGCCCTTTTTGTAGTCCTCGATGAGCCTTGCGATCTCGCTCTTGCTCTCTGTTGTGAACACGAAGCACTGTGCCGCAAGTCCGTGTGAGGTGAGCTGATCGGCGCGGTCGCCCATATATATCGGCACCGAATTAAAGATCGCGCTTCTATGCTCGAAGCGTTGCAGAACGGGGAATTCTACTCCGCGGCGATCGCGCAGAACAGCTTTTCCGCTCTTGCATACCTCGCATCCGCCGATCTCCTTGCCGACGCACTTCTCGGTGATCATCAGCGGTATCCTGCCGTAGACAAAGCTCGCCGTGTCGCCATAGATATCCCTCTGCTGTGCAAGCGAGAGCTCGGGCGAGGTCAGCATTCTGCCAACACCAAGCTCCTCGAGCGCGCTGACGGTGGAATTGTTGTATATATTGAGTCTGAAGTCGCCATAGATCTCAAGTCCCGCCTCGCGCACGAGCGAGATGTGACCGAGATTGCCAACGAGTGCGGCAGTTGCGCCCTTCTCTTTGGCATCTCGCAGCATCTTCGCGACCTTCTCGCGCTCCGAGTCATACACGACCTCGGGGATCATCACGCCAAAGCCGTCTCTGCCCCAATTTGCGTAATCCTCAAGCGGAATGAAGATGTTCTCAAAGAAATCCTCCGCCTCGGCGGGTATCGCGCTTGCATCGTAAAATACGGCATTTCGCGAGATGCTCTTTTGTCTCTTTCCTTTGGGAAAAGAGTGCTCGGTTTCGATGAGATCGTCCTCGCTTCTGCAATTCTTGGGCGCGAGCTTCTCGATCGCCGCGCGCCGCAGGGGATTGAGCGAGGAGATGGGGAGCATCAGCCCGTCGTCAAGCTCGATGTCTATGCTCTCAAGCGCATACGCCGTTCCGCCGAGCTTCGAGAGATTGCGCTCTACCGTCTCGCGACTGAGGGGCGCATTGATCGCGGTCTGCGGTATCTCGCCCTCGACAGTCACGCTTGCGCTCTCGGTGCTCGCTGTGAGCCTGATCGGCTCGCCCGCCTTGAGATAGGCGCGCAGAGTTATCGGTATCTTGCGCTCGATCCTGGAAAACGGCGCGAGCGCGCTGCTGTCCTTTTTGTCGGACTCCGAGCGGACACCGAGCATTGAGGAATTTATTTTCTTTTCGTAATATCCGTCGCTAAATCCGCCTCTTGAGAAGATCTTGGCAAGCTCGCGCATATCCCCAGGGCTTGCGTTTCTGCCCTCGTCGAGCAGCCTGCGCCAAATGCGCGTTACGTCGCGTACGTACTCGGGGGATTTCATTCTGCCCTCGATCTTGAGCGAGGCTACTCCCATATCGCAGAGCTCTTGCAGGTGTGTTGCGAGCGAGAGGTCCTTGAGCGAGAGCGGGTAGTAGTCCCTGCCCTTCTCGTTCTTAAAGGGCAATCTGCAGGGCTGAGCGCACTCGCCGCGATTTCCGCTTCGCCCGCCGACGACCGACGAGAAAAGGCACTGTCCCGAATGACATACGCAGAGCGCGCCGTGGACGAAGACCTCGGCTTCGATGGGAGAATTCTTGCAGAAGTGCGCAATATCCTCGCGGCTCATCTCACGCGCGCAGACCATTCTTGAAAATCCGACGTCCGCGAGCAGCTTGGCCGCCTCGACGTTGTGGCCCGAGACCTGCGTGCTTGCGTGGAGCTCGATGGGTATTCTCTTCTTTAGTTCACGCGCCGCGCCGAGATCGGCTACGATGAGCGCGTCCGCGCCAAAAAGATACGCCTGCTCCGCCGCGCGCAGATAATCGTCAAGCTCGCGGTCGTGAATAAGCGTATTTGCCGCTATATAGATCTTTACCCCGTACGCGTGAGCTCGCGCGATCGACTCGCGAAGCTCCTCAGAGGTGAAATTCTTTGCATTGATCCGAGCGTTGAAGGCAAGTCCGCCAACGTAGATCGCGTCAGCTCCGCCCTCGATCGCCGCATCAAGCGCCAAAGGAGAGCCCGCAGGCGCCAACAGCTCGGGCAGTATTCTTTTTTCCATGTTCTCTCCTTGGGGATAGTTGGAATAGTTAGTTGGAGTAGTAATTTTTCTCTTCTTTTTTGAAAAAAAGAAGCAAAAAACTTTCCTGTGGGGGTTGGTCAAGTGTTTGTGCGTGGTCGTTATGCCTGCCTCAATCGGAGTTTAGGCTACTGTAAGGTCAGCGAGTGCGCCGTGGGAAGATATCACGAATGCGAGGTGGAAACACGCGGACAGCAGGCTACCGCGTGTTTCTTTTTTATTGTGAAGAGTGAGCTCTAAATCTTTGTTTGGTCTATAGCCGGAAACGACGACTCTATATTGACGATAGGGCGATGAC
>JAGBIA010000082.1 GCA_017935225.1 Clostridia bacterium
ATTATCCGTATCAGGTTAAAGGGTTCGGCTCTCGCCATCTCAGCCATAATGGGCACCCCCGATTTCTATGCGGTTTTCATATGGGTATTATACTACAAAAGAATGAATATGTCAATACTTTTTTAAAAAAATCAAAACCGCCTGCCGAGGCAGGCGGTTTTCTGAATTATTTAATGTTAACGTATACGTCTTGAAGTATCGTTGCGGGAGAATTTTCCCCGGCGGGTCTTTCTATCAACAAACTCAAATAATACTTCCCGTCAGCACCCACGCAAAGCGTTCTTGAACCGATCCAATAGCCCTTTTGGGTCATCTCTTCTACCAAATATTTTTCTGCGGCTTCTACTTCTTCTTTGGTCAGCTTTTCTTCAACGTCATTGTACAGATCCATCTTTTCGTCGTTACGAATACTTATAAGATCTCCTTTTCTATTGAAAGTAAACATTATAGTATCATCCGTATAATATCCAAAGACCTTTCTCTTGTAAAGAACACTTACCTGACCTGTTCCGTCCGCATTCATTCCGTTGTTGACTAATTCCTTGAACACAGTGTACTGTGACATTACGTCCTCGCCGTACAGAGAATTTGCTATTTGCTCGGCTTTTTCCTGTATTTGCTCTACTGTCAAATATCCGACCTCTTCTCTCTTTTCCATAGAGTCCAACCGTCCGAACCCCACTATTCTTCCCGTTTTTCTGTCAACGCTTATCTCTGCGCCGTCTTTTGACGTAGGATCGGCATTTTGAGAGACATACTTATCGGTAATAACGCTTTGGTCAGTAAAATTCTTGGAAGACACCTTGGGTTGATAGGATTTTCCGGTATACTCTACGGTATACTCTGTTCCGTCGATCTCCAACGTGTAGCTTTGCGGAGCTTCCTCGGAAGTAATATACTCCTTCGAATCAGAAAAATTAGAGTCGTCATAATCATACACGTAATTTACGTTGCTGACAAAAGGAGCAGATGCGCTTTCGGAAGATTGCACGATACCATCAAATACGCCTTCGATGTTACAAGAATTACAAGAGCTGCAGGATACAAAAGTCATAAGTATGCAACCCAAACAAATCAACGTAATAAATCTTTTCATAACAATCCCTCAAAAAGCTTTGATCAATAATTAAAGTTCACGCCGACGCTCTTCATATCAAGTCCGTCGAGAAGTGCTTCGTCGACCGTGATATTTTCCTTATAGGAAGCAACGTAATCCGAGAGCAGTTTGCTGAGAAGGTCGTTCATAAAGATGTAAGTACCCGTGCTGTTTGCTATAAAGAGATCCTTATAGTCGTCGCGAGTATACACCGCGTCCTCAAGCTCGTAGCGCATAATTATGTGCAGACCGTACTTAGACTTTATCATCTTGTATTCGCCCGTCTTGAGCTTGAACAGCTCTTCGATAACCTCGGGAGACGCGTACTGTGTGGTCTCGGTTACGTAATATCCGTCGCGGAATTTCTCGCTTCCCTCCTCCTCGTTATACTCCTCAACGAGCATATCAAAGCCGATGGTGTCGTTTGCCTTTACCTTCTCGAGAATGCCGTTTGCCTTGTCGATAATAAGCTTGAGCTCGTCGCCCTCAAGATCGACCGTAACGGAATTGCCGTCGTCGTCAACGAGGATCTCGCGCTCGCCCTTTACGCGATCGTAAGCAATTCTCTGCTTGCCCTTGTCGTCGGTATAGACGTAGATGCGGTCGCCGTTCTTATCGGTAACGGTATTTCCGTTCTTGTCCTTCATCAGCTCCTTTGAGGTATCGTACGAGATCTTTCCATCCTCTTTATAGTAGATATTGTCGCCGTTCTCGTCGGTCTCGTAGACGTACTCGTAGGTATAGAGGAAGACCTGTTTGAAGCGCGCGTAATTGTCCTGATAATATTCCTCGATCAGCGTGGGCGCGACCTTTGAGCCGTTGATTCCGAAGAGATCCTCGCGCAGATACGCGATCTTTGCTTCAATGATATAAGCCTCGCGCAGAACGTCGTAGTTTGCGCCGTACTCCGAAAGTATCGTGTTGAGCGTGGTCTTTGAGCCGTCGGCTACGGTATCAACGAGCGACTCAAGCTCCTCGTCGATCTCCTCTATATAGGAGTCGGGCAACTCGAGCCCTCTCTCCTCAAAGAGCGCGATAGCGGCAAGATAGCTCTTTGCCGTGTCAAGCACCATATCGCGATAAAGCGTGTTATAGGTGGTCTTCTCGTGCGCGTCAACTATCGTATCCCAGAAGCTGTCCTTCTTGGCGGTAGTTCCGAAATAGTCTGCCGAGCAGAGAGTTCCTTTCATTCTTGACAGATAAAGCTGAAAAAGATTTACCGATATCTCGCTGTCCTCATACTTGAGCAGCGGCTTTGACTTTGCCGCGCATCCGCAAGCGCAGATAGCGAGAGTAGCGCAAAGTAGCGCGATTGCTATAATTCTTTTTAGCGATCTCATAAGATCTTCCTTTCTGATTTGCAAATTCCTTTTTACATATATTCCTTGAGCAGCTCGGCGTATCTCTCGAACATCACGAGCAGCATATCGGGGACGTTATCCCCCTTCTGTTTTCTGAGAATGATGCAGGGCGGCTCTGCCATAGTGACTCTGATCCTGCCCTTATATTTCGGGTCGTCGCTGAGCTCCGACCAGACCTCGAAGTCGAATGCCGAGGGAAGTATTCGTATCTCGGTCTGCTCCTCAACGACGTTGAGAATTCCGCATCTCATCGCTGCCGCTCTCACGAGCGCGATGGTGAGCAGGTCGAGCGTTGCCTTCGGGATATCGCCGTATCTGTCGATAAGCTCGTCGATGATATCGTCCCTGTCCTCGCGTGTCTCGAGCATCGCGATCCTCTTATAGAGTCCCATTCGCTGAGCCGAGTAAGGAACGTATTTGTCGGATATGAACGCGTCGCACCTGAGCGTGACCGTGCATTCGGGCTTTTCGGGTATCTTCTCTCCCTTCTCTTCAAGCACTGCCTCGTTGAGAAGCTTGATATAAAGCTCGTATCCGACCGCGTCGAGATGTCCGTGTTGCTCCGCTCCGAGCAGGTTGCCCGCGCCGCGTATCTCAAGGTCGCGTATTGCGATCTTAAAGCCCGCGCCGAATTCCGCGTAGTCGCGTATCGCCTCGAGTCGCTTGGTGGCGATCTCGTTTACCGTCTTATCCTTTGGATAGGTGAAGTATGCGTACGCGCGCCTTGACGAGCGTCCGACTCGTCCGCGTATCTGGTGGAGCTGAGAGAGTCCGAGTCGCTGAGAGTTCTCAACGATGAGCGTGTTCGCGTTCGGAATGTCAACACCTGTCTCGATGATCGTGGTACAGACGAGAATGTCTATCTCACCCGCGAGCATCTCGCTCCAGATGTCCTCCAGTTGCTCCTTGTCCATCTTTCCGTGTGCGACTGTAATTCTTGCCTCGGGTATCGCCTTGGCTATCTTTGCCGCGCAGCTATCTATGCTCTCAACGAAGTTGTACAGATAGAATATCTGTCCGCCGCGACGGAGCTCGCGCCGCATCGCCTCGATGTGTATCAGCTCGTCGTATTCAAGCACGTAGGTCTGCACGGGAAGTCGGTCGCCCGGTGCTTCGTCGAGCACCGAGATGTCGCGAATTCCGCCCATAGCCATATTCAGCGTACGCGGAATAGGAGTTGCGGTCAGCGTCAGCACGTCGATATTTCCCGCCATCTGCTTGAGCTTTTCCTTTTGAGTCACACCAAATCTCTGCTCCTCGTCGACGATGAGAAGTCCGAGATCCTTGAATTCTATATCCTTGCCGATAAGTCTGTGCGTACCGACGATAATATCCGTCTCGCCGCGCTTGAGCTTGCGGAGCGAGTGCGCCTGCTGCTTCGGTGTACGAAAGCGCGAGATCATATCCACGTTGACCGAGAAAGGTCTCATTCGGCTTGTCAGCGTCTGAAAATGCTGAAGCGCGAGTATCGTCGTGGGCACGAGTATCGCGACCTGCTTGCCGCCGAGCACCGCCTTATACGCGGCACGCATAGCCACCTCGGTCTTACCGAAGCCTACGTCGCCGCAAAGCAGTCGATCCATAGGCGTCGAGCGCATCATATCTTCCTTTATATCCTCGATAGCCGCGAGCTGACCGTCGGTCTCGTCGTATTCGAATGCCGCCTCGAAGTCTGCCTGCAGATCGTCGTCGGGCGGGAACGCATATCCCGGCCGTCTCTCACGCTCAGCGTAGAGCTTGATGAGGTCCTTGGCTATATCCTTGACCGCCGCCTTTGCTCTCGATTTGGCTCTGTTCCACTCTCCGCCGCCGAAGCGCGAGAGCTTGACGAGTCCGTCGTCCGAATGCGCGCCGATATATTTCGACACCATATCGAGCTTGTCGGTGGGCAGGAAGAGTCTGTCGCTTCCTGCGTAGCGAATATTTATATAGTCACGGCTGACACCGTCTACCTTGAGGTTTTCAATTCCCATATACTGACCGATACCGTGGATCTCGTGTACCACGAAATCTCCGACCTCGAGGTCGTTATAGGAAAGTATAGTCTCGGTTCCGTTCTTTTTCGTCTTTTTGCGCTTGAGCGTTGAGGACGCGGTATAAGAGCCCTCGCGATTTTCGGGAACAGTGGAGAGCACCGCGATCTTGGGTGTGGTCAACTCATAGCCCTTGACCTGATTTTTCCAGCCGACCAGCAGAGTGTTCCTCGGCAGATCCTCGGCTGAGAATTCTCCGCTGTCGCTCTCGACGAGCGCGGAGATCCCTCTCTCGCAAAGAATTCCGCAGATATTCTTTGCCGCCGCCTCGTTCTCCGCTACGAGATAGATGCGGTAGCCGCCTCTGCGATAGCTCTCGATGTCCTCGCACAAAAGCTCGATATTCTCGCTGTAGGAGACCATATGCTTGGTGCGGAATGTGAACATCGCGCCTATCTTCTTGCCTGACATTCCCTGCCCGAGCGAGTTGAAATGAACTGTCGCGCATCCGTCAAGGAAGAGCTCGAGCAGATCCGCACCCTTTGAATAATCGGTGTATTTCGGTGCTATCGTGCCGCCCTCAAGCAGCTCCTCGACCGTCTGGTTGAGATGCCATTCTGCCGCCTTTATTCTGTCGTATATCGCCGCCGTTCCGCGCAAAAATACGCTGCTCTGCCTTGCAAAATAGTTGAGCAGGCAGATGCGCTCGGGGTAGATGAGCGTGAGGTATTTATCAAGAAAGTTAAGCTCAGCTCCCGCGTCGATAGCCGAGAGCTCGACGTTCATCTCTTCAATTGCTCGCGCGTCCTTCGACTTTGCCTTCCAGGACTCGATAGCGGCGCGAAGCTCGGCTCTGCCACTCGAGCCGAGAAGTATTTCACGCGCGGGCGAGAACTCAACCTTATCGAGCGTAACGGTCATTCTCTGCGTCTCGGTGTCGAATATCTCCATTCGGTCGATCTCGTCGCCGAAAAGCTCAATTCTGAAAGGTGAGGTCTCCATCGAGCTGTTGCCGTCGATGTCGGTAAAGCGCGCGACCGCGGGATAGATGTCAAAAATTCCGCCGCGAAGCGCGAACTGTCCGGGTGCGTCGACGAGCTCGACTCGGACGTATCCCGCCGCCAGAAGCTTTGCAGCAAGCTCGCTCGGCTCTATCGTGGTCTTGCCGTATTCTATTACGGTATTTGCCGATATAAGTCTCTCGGGCGGTATGGTATAGCTGAGCGCCGCGTCGGGTGTGGTGACGATGGCATCGTATTTGCCATCAAGTATCCCCGACAACACCTTTAGCCTCTCATGCTCGTACTCATGGGAGGCGGTAATGTTATAAAATGTAAGGTCTCTGCCGACGTAAAAGCCGACCTCAAGTCCCTGTCGCTTGAGAAAGGAGCGCATACGAACGCATTCCTTTTCCTCGGGAAATATCAGAAGTGCGGTGCGCTTATCGGTGCGGCGCAGATCCTTGAGTAAGGATGCGTACACCGCGTCTGTCGCGCCCTCACAAAGCCCCGAGACGATCGTTGGCAGAGGGGTGCGTGCGTTCTTTGACTGCTCGACAGCCCGAAGGAGCTGTGAGTATTCCCTATCCGAGCGCACGAAATCGGTTGCAATAGTTCTGCTCATATTCCTCTTGAAATATTTATCTGTATTCGCGTTTTACTTTTTGTTGCAGATCTGCATAGCTTCCTCGGTGTCGCCCTCGAGCATCTTGCAGAGTCCTTCGTATATTCTCGGGTAATTCTCGGAGATCGCCTCGATATCCTTCGGCTCAAAGGTGGAAAGCACCCACGCCGCCATATCGTAGTCGGGATGTGGCTTAGCTCCTACACCGATCTTGATGCGCTGATAGTCCTCGGTACCAAGGCACTCCTGAATGCTCTTGAGTCCCTTCTGACCGCCGTGGCTTCCCTTGCGGCGCACGCGCACACGGCCTATGTCAAGGCTGACGTCGTCGGATATGACTATTATATTTTCGGGCGCGATCTTATAGAACTTCGCCGCGGCACTTACCGCCTCGCCCGAGGAATTCATAAAGGTCTGCGGCTTCATCAGAAGCACGCGCTTGCCGTTGATAGTCGTCTCACCAACGAGTGCCGAGAACTTTGCGCGGTCGATTTTCGCGCCGCATCTGCCCGATATGTAATCCATCGCCATAAATCCCGCATTGTGACGGGTGCGCTCGTATTCCTTGCCGGGATTTCCGAGTCCTACGAGTATATATTCAACAGCTCCCGAGCCCATGTCACTGCCCGTGGAGATCTGCTTAAAAAGATCAAAAATGTTTGCCATTTATATTAACTCCTATACTTTATCCTAAATATTATATTACATTATCTTCAAAAAATCAACCTCGAAAAAGCGGTTTTACGCGCGTTCACAAAAAATTTACAAGTGACAAATGAGGAAATTTTGAAAAATATATAGTCTTTTGAGGAAAAATATGTTATAATATACAGCGCGCTAACGAACGAGGGTGTATTGCGCCCAAAAGTTCGGCATGCGCTTAAAGATTGTCAAAAATTTATTTATATGGAGGTACTTTCCAATGGCAAAGAAGTATTGCTATCTCTTCTCCGAGGGTAACGCAAATATGCGTGAGATCCTTGGCGGTAAGGGAGCTAACCTTGCTGAGATGACCAACATTGGTCTTCCCGTTCCCCAGGGCTTCACTATTTCTACTGAAGCTTGCACACAGTACTATGAAGACGGCCGTCAGATCAATGATGACATCATGGCTGAAATCATGGAGTACATCGTTAAGATGGAAGGCGTTACCGGCAAGAAGTTCGGTGACCTTGAGAATCCCCTTCTCGTTTCTGTTCGTTCCGGCGCACGTGCATCGATGCCCGGTATGATGGACACCATCCTCAACCTCGGTCTTAACGAGGAAGTTGTTGA
>JAGBIA010000083.1 GCA_017935225.1 Clostridia bacterium
GTTTTCGAGCTATTCTTTCTTAGCTTCTTTTACTTTGTTGAGTATATATAACTCGTTTGACGAGATTTGCACTTGCTTTTGCTTTGTACTTATCTCTTGTTGTTCAATTTTCAATGACCGTTCGCTGTCCTTTTTCGCGACAGCTTTAGTATTATACCACACCTTTTTGCCTTTGTCAATACCTTTTTGAAACTTTTTTCAAGTTTTTTCAAAGTTTTTTTCATGGCTTTAAGGTGCGCTATTTTACTTCCGTCTCCTCACGGCGACTCCACTATTCTACCACTTTTTCCCCTGTTTGTCAACACCTTTTTCATAAGTTTTTTGGATTTGGTGATTTATCCAAAAAACACAATTGTAGAGTCTGTTTTTGTGCAGATTGCACATATATTCCTGCCTTTGCATATATTCCCCACCCCGCGCGTATACTTGTTTTGAAAGACTTATATATAAAGAGGATGAAAATGAGAAGGATCTTTCTTTTATGCACCGTCGCGATCGCGTGCATTCTTATCGTCGGTGCGAGCGCGCTGGCACTGTTTTACAACTCTGTGGGCAGGTTGTGTCCGCACGCGAGCTTTGAGACTACCGTCACGCCGCCGACCTGCGAGTCGGGCGGAAGCACGCTATACTGTTGCAGCCTGTGCGGATATTCCTACGTGTCCGACCACACGCCACCGCGCGACCATAAAATGTTACAGATTGAAGTTGAGGCGACCTGCGGCGCAGCAGGCTATGTGATACACTACTGCGAGTGCGGCTACTCCTACCGCTCTTCACACACACCACCGCTCGAGCACAGTCTGTACTCGGTCGAGCATTCCGCAAGCTGCACCGAGCAAGGCTACGTGAGCTACAACTGCGAGAATTGCGACTACGCGTTCAGATCGAATTTTTGCGAGCCGCTCGGTCACAAATTCAGCACGAGCTCTGCCCGCCCGACTGCGACGCGTGCGGGATACACCGACTATACGTGCGAGTGCGGATATTCCTATCGCGGCGACTACGTCTATTACAGCGACATACTTGAGAGCGCGTACGTTGAAAACCAGACCGTGCTTGCGCGCGGAATCGACGTATCGCGGTGGAATCACCAGATCGATACGGCGAGCGGAGAGTATCTCCCTCTCGATTGGGAAGCGGTCAAGCGCGCGGGATTTGAGTTCGTAATTCTCAAGGCAGGTAGCACCAAGAGCGGTCTTGAGCCTACTTTTACGATGGACTACGAGGGCGCACGCGCGGCGGGGCTTGAGGTAGGCGCGTATTTTTACACCTATTCGACCACGCTTGAGGGCATCGCAAAGGACGCGCGCGATCTGCTCTCTTATATAAAAGGAAAGAAATTTGAGTATCCGATATATCTCGACCTCGAGGATCCCTCGCTCTCTTCCCTCGGCAAGAATAATCTCAGCGCGATGTGTGAGACCTTTCTTTGCACTCTGCAGGAGAACGGCTACTACGCGGGGCTCTACACTAACCACACCTGGCTGACGACGATCCTTGACACACCGCGTATGGTCACGCTCTTTGACCTTTGGTACGCGCGCTATCCCCTCTCCGAGAAGCCTACATGGAATGAAGAGAAGTACGGTAAGCAGCTTGGAATGTGGCAGTACACCGAAAGCGGTGAGATCGACGGACTCGAGGGCAGCTTTGACCTCAACTACGCGTATAAGGATTATAAGGAAATTATGCAAAAGTGGAAGTTGAACGGGATTTAATTTCAAATGGCTCAGAATTTTCATTCTGAGCCATTTTTATAATCTATTCTTGACTTTCACCGTCAGCTTCAGGCTGCTCGGGTGCGGTATTTCCAAGATCAACCGCTTCAACCTTGAAGTCGTTCTCTCCGAACATATACATATATCCGTCGATGTAAACTCCGCGTTGATCGTCAGCATAACCGGCAAGACTCACGGTCGAAAGCTCGACAAAGCACTCGCGTTCCGAGTCAAACTTTATGAAAGTATAATATCCTACCCACGTTTCCGCTTCTTCATCCAGAGAACTATATCCAAATCCGAGAAGCTGTTCCTGCCGGTTGATGTAATATGCCTTATAGTCATCAGAAAAGCTGATCGGTACACGCTCATATTTGCAAACGCTGACCACTCGATCGTCAACTTCTTTATATACCTCGATCTTCAAGCAAAGCGTCGGTCCATACTTATCCGAAGTACCGTTTCCTATGCCTATCAGGTATCCGTTGCCGTAATCTATCAGCGAGGTCGACATTCCTTCTATCGTACCTGTTTCTTTATAGGAAATATTGTTAAGATCAGAAAGATCGAAGAAGAATACAGGATCTAATATCTCGTTTTGCAAATTGACTGCGGTGCAGACGTAAGCATTCGTTCCTTCAAAGCGTACCGACTGTACATCCTCACCCTTGGGAGCAAAGTCCTTGACAGAGGCGATCACCTTGAAGCTTTCAAGCGAGACACAGTAAAGATTAGCACTGTCTCGAGTTTTCACAACCACGCGTAAAACTCCCTCATACTCATCCATACTCCACTTATTTTTTATTGTATGTCCGGCAAGCTTGACAGAGCCAAGAAGCTTGAAGCTCTCTCCCGTATAATCCACGCAATAAATTCTCGTATGCGTGATCGTCCTACCCGACATTTCTCCGTTTCCGTGGAAGAATATCTTATCCCTTGAAACATAAGGCTCGCCGCCGCTTCCGTATAACGCAAAGCTTTTTTTGAGTGTAAGATCTTTTTCATCAAACTCCAATGCGATCATATAAGACGGAAATATATCATCCTTATTGCAAATTATATCGCAATCCGGAATAAGCTCAAAGCCGTTGCCCTTGTCCATTACCGGCAAAAAGCTTTCGGGCTTATTGTAGTCGATCTGATCGTCGTAAGGATTGTAGCCCACGAACACCAAAAGCTTTCCTTCAGACATTCTTGCTGATGTATAGCTTCCCTTAATTCGCAACTCTGCTTTTTTCTGTATATTCGCAGGATCCGATACGTCGAACGAATGCACGTCGGTATAAGAAACGCCGCTGTAAGAGTGAGGTTTATAACTCTCACTTCCGTACATTCTACTGATGACCGTAACAGTTTTGGCATCGTCCGAAAGGAAGATCTCACTACCATTGTGAGTTTCGGGTAACTCCATACCGGCACCCACGTCGATTGTATTCTTTTTAGCTATCGTATAACTATCCACTTCAACAGAATTTTCACCGTCAATCGAAAAAATTCTCAACGTCAGACCGTCCATATAGAAAATATGCTTATCGGTCCGCTTTATCTTGTCCGACTCCTCAACACCCTTAGTCTGATTATCGGTAACCTCGACACTCTCCTTGAAAACTGGCTCTCCATAAATATTTTCCGAAGGCGGCAGATTGTTTCGCTTCTCATTGTCAGAATGCAGCTTTTTGATAATTTCGAAATATTCGCTATCCTTATACGGCTCTAATTCGTCGGGCACACTCGTGAAGATGTCGCCAAAGGAAGAATCGCCGTCTCCCGAAAGCACCGTTGGAATTATTATGCATCCCAAAACCAACACAACAGCGGCGGCGATTGCAATTATCTTTGTCCAAACGCGAGACTTCCACGCAACTGCTCTCGCTTTCGGTGCTGCCTCCTCCACGAACTTCGGGTCAAGCTCTTCAAAGGCATTGAAAATATCTTCTTTCTTCATACGTTTACCCCCTCTTTTTCTAAGAAAGCTTTAAGCTCATTTCTTGTACGGTAAAGAATTGTGAATACCGTATTTTGATTCATAGAATTCTCTCGAGCGATCTCGTCAGTACTGCACATATACCAATATCTCTGCACGAATATTTTGCGGTCCCGCTCCGAAAGCTCTGCGACAAATCGGTTGAGCGCGTCACCTATCCTCTCGCTCGCAACGCGGTCGCTGTCATTTCCATCGGGCAGGCAGTCAGCAAGTTCTTCAATCGCGGTATCCACGCAACCTTGGCGTTTCTCCGCATATTTTCTTCTGTACCTGCTGAGCGCAAGATTTCGGCATATCGCGCCGACGTAGGCTCTCAGCGCCGTCGGTCGCTCGGGCGGAATGCTATTCCACGTTTGCAGATAGGTGTCGTTCTGCACCTCGCGTGCGTCCTCGTCATCAGAAAGCACGTTTTTGGCTATGAACAAAATATATCTGCCGTATTTTTTGTCGGTCTCGGCAATTGCATCCTCGGAACGTTCCCAAAAGAGTTCTACAATTTGCTTATCATCCATACCGTCACTCCTCTCATTGTGGATTGAAAGAATTGAAAGCTTTGAAAGGCCCTTTCACCTATATAGACGCAAAACGATGGGCGGATATTTCAAAATTTCAAAAATTTTTTAAAATTTTAAAATTTATTTCATTATACCACGCCGTCTCCATTCCGTCAAGCGCGGAAGATATTACCAAGCGGTAGATGTGCGTATAGGATTGACAAGCGCGGCAAATTGTGGTACAATATCCTCGTTAGCATATATGACCATTTTCGGAGGATATTTCTTTGAAGACCAGAATATTTATTTTTGGATTTATCATTATTCTTTTGCTCTCTCTGCTCTCCTGCTCGTCGGACGGCAGCAAGACTCCCGACGGCGATGTTGAGATACCAAAGGAGAGCCTGCCCTGCGCGCACGAGTTTGGCGAGTGGCAGACGGTGCTTGAGCCCGAGTGCAACCGACTTGGAACCGAGAAAAGCGAGTGCAAGAAGTGCGGCAAGGTTGTAGAGCGCGATCTTCCCTGCTCTCTGCACAAGCCGACTATGTCTATCTATCCGCCCACCTGCACCGCTCAGGGCTACACGCACTACGAATGCGCCTGCGGCTACGCGTACGACTCGGATTTTCTGACTCCCTACGGGCACAGCTTCGCAAAGGAAGTAACCGAGCCGACCTGCACGACCGAGGGCTTTACGCACTACACCTGCCGCGCGTGTGACTACGAATACACGTCCGACTATGTCGACTCGCTCGGGCACAGCTTTGAGGCGACCACCACGCGCCCGACCGCAACAAAGCCGGGATGCACGACCTACGTCTGCGAGTGCTCGTTTTCCTACACCGCCGATCACATCTACTACAGCGACATTCTCGAGAACGCCTACGTGGGCAGCTCCGAGGTGGTGGCAAGCGGCATTGACGTCTCGCGTTGGAACCACAACACCGACGCAAATGACAACTATCTGCCGCTCGATTGGAAGAAGATCGCCGACTCGGGTGTTGATTTTGTAATTTTGAAGGCAGGCAGCACCAAGAGCGGACTTGAGCCAACATTTGAGATGGACTACGAGGGCGCGCGTGCCGCGGGGCTTGAGATCGGAGTTTATTTCTACACCTATGCGACCACGCTTGAGGGCATCGAAAAGGACGCGCGCGATCTGCTTTCCTATCTTGAGGGAAAGAAATTCGAGTATCCGATATATCTCGACCTTGAGGATGCCGCGCTTGAGGCTCTCGGCAAGAACTACCTTAGCGAGATGTGCGAGAGATTTATCACGCTTCTTCAGTCCGAGGGCTACTATGCGGGGCTCTATTCCAACCATAATTGGCTGACCTACATCCTCGACGGCGCGAAGATATTCACGCTCTACGACGTGTGGTACGCGCGCTACCCGCTCACCGAAAAGCCGACCTGGAACGAGCAGAAGTACGGCAAGCAGCTCGGTATGTGGCAGTACTCCGAGGAGGGCAAGATCGACGGCTTTAACTGCTCTTTCGACCTCAACTACGCATACAAGAATTATAAAGAAATAATGATCAAATGGGGACTCAACGGGTTCTAAGTTAGTTTGAGTAGGTTTTTTATTGTTCTTTTCTTTCGAGAAAAGAACCAAAAGAACTTGAATGGGGGTTGGTCAAGGGTTTTGATAGAGCTCGTGACGATATTCCCTAAGGATGTTTAGACTATCCGAAAGGATAGCGACATTACAGTTCGTTTATTTAATTCAATAGCGATGAAGAAACACGCGGACAGCTCGCTACCGCGTGTTTCTTTGATTTTTGATTGTGAAGAGCGACATAGAAGTTTTTGTTTAATCAGTAGTCGAAAGCGAGATTTCCATCTTGTCGGTAGGGGAGGGCTTGCCGTCGTCACTTTTAGAACGTTATGATACCTAAAGGCTCTCCTCGAGGAGAGCTGTCTGCGTATGCAGACTGAGAGGTGATAATAGTCATACGGTTAAAAAATGACTTCCGTCTGTAACCCAAAGAAAAAACATCTATCTCGTCCGTAGGGGCGAACTGCGTTCGCCCGTTGTATGACACAAAGTAACTTTTGTTTCAAAGCGGGCGACCACAGGTCGCCCCTACCGCCAAGATAGAAATAGGTTGTTGTGTTGAATGACGAACGCGCGGCGATTATCTCTCTTGTTTGTAGGGACCGGCGTCCTCGACGGTCCAAGGTCGCAACGGTTAAAAAATGAACCTCCGCCCATCCATCAAATACAAAACCGCCTGCCGAAAATCCTCGGCAGGCGGTCTTTTGATAATATATCAATTTTTGGTGGGATCGTTGACGACACCGACGAAGATGGGAATTCCCGCCGACGAGGTAACTACGAATATAAACGGGCGATCAAGCTTGAAGTCTATTTCCTCTTCCGGTGGAAAATAAGGCTCACCATACAAATGCACTAAGATGTGAGCGCCGCCTATTACACCTTTTTCGTCTATTTTTAGGCGAGCGCTGTGCATAATATCGCCAACCGCCAAGGAGTTGTTTGAAATAGGTGAGAAATCCGCTCCACTCTCAAAAATTTCAGTCACACCGAGCTTCTTTATGTCTTCCGTTACGCTCTTTTCAGATCTTATATCAAACTTCGGGATAGACAGATTTATTTTATACTCGCGACAATTTCTTCCTACAAGCCCCATAGCATATTTCATAAAATATCCGTCGGAAATTACCTCTTCGACTGAGCTATCCTCATCGGGAAGTATAAACCACACCTTTCCACCGACCTCGAGTGATTTGGAAACAGCATAAAAATCCTCCGCAGCATGCAGATTGTCATCTATACGCGAGTGCATAAAGCTCGCACTTACATCGCCGTTAGCGGTATGGAAAGTTTCGTTATAGGTATTGGAGCTTGCAAAACTGCTCTTCCAAAGCGTTTCAAGATAAAGCGCACTCGCTACCTGAACAAGCGAATTCTCATCAAACAGCGACTCATTTGGAGTAACGCCAAACATATTTCCCGTACTGTCGTTTACCCATTGACAGTATTTTTCAATATACTTCTTACTTTCAAAATCTCCTTGAAACGACGACGCGTAATACTTGTCAGCGAGCATATCAATACACGTTTGATTGAATTTTACCTTTTCATTCAACCAAATAGAGTTTGAAACTATTCTCTTTGAAGAGCCGTTATCACAATAGATGCTGGTCCACAAGGAGCTCGCCTGATGACGCAGTCCCTCTATCGTGTCAACACCCATCAGCTCAAATATCTCCTTTTGCGTCTCTCCCGCGGTCATTTCTCCAAGCATAGCAATCGCCATATATACGTTCAAAGGAGAATAGATAGCATTTTCGGTGTCAGATCCTGCGAGTATCTGCTTGGATGCCTCTGTAAAAAACGGAAGAACTTCCTTCGGGTCGGTATAAAGACGAGCCTGCGTCTGTGTCGCGAGGCGCCATTTAGACTCGGCATCATAATAAGCATCGTCACTCGCATAATCCTCTCTCTTCGGCATCTGCATCATCTCTGGGTACTTTGCAAGCGAGAGCACGTATCTGCCGTAGGGCGACGGTGTGGGAACGAACATCTCGTTTACTATTTTGGGCACTACGATCGCCGCGAAGAGCGCGCCCATAAGTATCGCCACCGAGATCAGAGCGGCTATAAGGCGGAAAAGCATCGGGTTTCTGTGTCTGAGCTTTTCTTTCGGTGCGGCATCGGCTATAAATTCCGGATCTACGCCGCCCAGAGCCCTCAAAATATCCTTTTCATTCATTGAGAAATCCCTCCTTTTGCAAGATCTCTGCCAGAGCTTTTCTGGTTCTGTAAAGCATTACGGTCACGTTGTTCTCGCTCATTCCGTAGTCCTTTGCGATCTCGGATATACTGCTCGCGTACCAATATCTGCGCAGAAATACCCTTCGTGTGCGCTTCGGAAGTGTCGCAAGAAAGCTATCGAGAAGCTCGCGAAGCCGCTCTTCACGCTCGGTAGGGATGCCATCCTTTTGCGCAATACACTCGGACAGCTCCTCGAGTGCCTCGCCAAGCACTCCGTCTCGCTTTTGTGCGTGTCTCGCCTCGTAGCGATTGAGCGAGAGATTTCGGCTGATCGCGCCAACGTACGGTTTGAGCGGATCGGGGCGGTTTGGCGGCACGGTGTTCCAGACCTGAAGATAGGTATCGTTCTGCACCTCGCGCGCGTCCTCTTCACTCTCGAGTATGCGCTCGGCTATGTAGCGGCAATATTTGCCGTATTTCTTGTCGGTCTCGCTGATCGCGCTCTCGGAGCGCATCCAATAGAGATCTACTATTCTTTTGTCTTCCATAGTCCAAACTCCTCTCTAAAGATTGCCCTTCACCCTAATAGACAGAAAAATATGCCCGATTATTACACTTCCCTGCAAAAAAAGTTGAAAAATTTATAATTTCAGGTCGATAAGCTCATAAAAATCGCGGATATACGCGTCACAGATACCGCGGATCTCTCTCTCGTACTCTGCCGAGGACTCGTCGTAGACGCCCACGACCTTCGCGCCCGCGCGCTTTGCCGTCAGATCTGCGTTGTAGTTGTCATCAAGGAAGATCATCTCGCCGACCGCCACACCCAACTTTTCTGCCGCCATCAGATAGATGTTGACGTCGGCTTTGGTGGTGGCAAAATCCTCGCAGGACCACACGTTAGAGAAAAGATCGTATATTCCTAGCCGACGAAGGCAGGGATCGAGCGTCGCGTGCGGACTCGCGGTCAGAACGCTCAGATCGTCGCCGCGATCTCTGAGCGCGCGCAAGGTCTTGATGACATTTTGCTTCGCGGGCACGGAATAAAGATAGCCCTCGAGCGCGTTTTTGTGCATCTGCTCCACTATTTCCTCGATGCTGAGCGTGAGTCCAAACTGCTCCACGTAGTAGCGCGCCGTACCGCCAAAGCCGAGCGGCGTGATGGTCTTGATCAACGTCTTTTTGTCGTATTTTATATTCTGATCGTCAAGCACGCGCAGCACCGCCGCCACGTACGTCGGCATCGAGTCAACCAGCGTGCCGTCGAAATCAAATAAATAGGTCGCCATATTTTCTCCTTTATATATCTCAATTTTCACCATAAAACAGAAAAAGCAGGTCGAAGACCTGCTTTTCTCTGGCACGGCGTAAGGGATTCGAACCCCCGACCTTTTGGTTCGTAGCCAAACACTCTATCCAGCTGAGCTAACGCCGCATGTGCGCTTTCGGAGTACTCTCTCAATCACGCCCGAATATTTTAACATATTATTTATCTTTTGTCAAGTCTTTTTTTGAAAATATTTTGCTATTTTTAAAAAATATTTGTTGAACTCACCGCATTTCTATGGTATAATTATCCCATCATACAAAAGGAGGGCGGATATGGGTCGCTCACGGATATTTTTGATATCGTCAATGGTCATCTTCGGCACGATCGGTCTTTTCGTGCGCGGAATAGTTCTCTCTGCCGCGGAAATCGCGCTCTACCGCTCGCTCTTAGCTATAATTCTTGTCGGCGCGTTTATGCTTGTGCGAAAGAAGGATAACACGGGCGCAAAGCAGAGTATCCGCCGCGCGCTCCCCCTGCTCTTTCTGTCGGGCGCGGCACTCGGATTTAATTGGATACTTCTATTCGAGGCTTACCGCTACACCACCATCTCAAGCGCGACGCTCGCCTATTATTTCGCGCCCGTGCTCGTCACTCTGCTCTCGCTCCTTCTCTTCAAGGAAAAAATGAGGGCAAAGCAGTGGCTCTGCTTTATCTTCTCAACGCTCGGCGTGCTTCTTATCACAGGCATCGGCTCGGGCGGCACGAGCACGGTCGGCGTGCTTCTCGGGCTCGGCGCGGCTTGCCTTTACGCAACCGTCGTGCTGATCAACAAATATATCGGGCAGATCGACGGAATTCTGCGCACGCTCCTGCAGTTTTCGGCGGCAGCGATCGTGCTGATCCCATACGTCGCGCTCACGGGCGGATTTCACCTCACTTCCCTGCAAATGAGCGGACTTTTCCTGCTTCTGACGGTCGGACTTATCCACACCGGTGTCGCGTATTGCCTTTATTTCAGCTCGCTCAAGGATATGCGCGGTCAGGAGGTCGCCGTAATGAGCTATATCGACCCGCTCGTCGCGGTGATAGCCTCGGTCACCATCCTGCAAGAGCCTATCTCGCCGCTCGAGATCATCGGCGGCATCCTCATCCTTGGCTCGGCACTGCTCAACGAACTCAATTTGGGCATCAATAAAAAATAGCGAACGAAATGCGTGTTATCCTTAACGGAGAACACGCAATGAATTGCAACCTTGCGGTTGCGCGAATTGAAAGACAAGCTTTCGTGAATTGCCTGCGGCATGAATTGTGCCTTGCGGCACATTGGTTGCAATTCAATTCATGGAGCGA
>JAGBIA010000084.1 GCA_017935225.1 Clostridia bacterium
GTGCTGCTCAGCGCGTTCCAACTCCTACAGGTTCTACCACTATCCTGCACGCTGTTGTTAAGGGTGAGGTAACTGTTGAGGGTATCAACGCTGCTATGAAGGCTGCTTCTTCCGCTTCCTTCGGTTACAACGAGGATCAGATCGTTTCTTCCGATATCATCGGTATCTCCTACGGTTCTCTCTTCGATGCAACTCAGACCATGGTAGCTAAGATCGACGACGACACCTATCAGGTACAGGTTGTTTCTTGGTACGACAACGAGAACTCCTACACCAGCCAGATGGTTCGTACTATCAAGTACTTCGCTGAGCTCAACTAATCCTGACGGTCTGTCGCATTTTGTGCAGAACAAAAACACACGTGTAATTTAAAATGAAAACCGCTTTTGCTATTAAAAAATAATAGTGAAAGCGGTTTTTTAATAGTTTCTGCATCAAAATTCGACAGCCGTCACCTTGTGAGGTTTATATGGACGCGTTTTTGTTTGCCATTGGCGCGGTGATGCCGCTGATATTGATAGTCGCGCTCGGATACCTGCTCAAAAGGGTAGGGCTGTTTCCCGTGGACCTTGGGCGGCGAGTAAATAAGATAGTTTTCAAAATTCTTATCCCCGCGACTGTGTTTTTAAATATTTACAAAATAGACGACGTTGGCGACGTCGATCCGACTTATATGATCTACGTTGCGATAGTCACGACCGTGGTATTTCTCGTCTCGCTGCCGCTCTCGAAGGCGATAACGAGCGTTCCCGACAGACGAGGCGTCATAAGTCAGGTGATGTACCGCTCGAACTACGCGCTGATCGGTCTGCCGCTTGTCGAGCTCATCTGCGGCTCGGACGGACTCTCCGAGGCGGCTCTGCTTTCGGTAGTCAGCGTCAGTCTGTTCAATGCTTTCGCAGTCGTGTCGCTCTCGCTCTTCGGAGAAGAGAAAAAGCACATAAACGTTAAGAAAATACTTATCGACATAATCAAAAATCCGCTTATAATCGCGATAGTCGCAGGACTTGTTTGCCTGCTGATCAGAAAATTGCTTGGCGCTTGCGATATAAGCTTCCGACTCTCGCAAATAACGCCTATATTCAGGGCGATAACCTATATTGCAAATTCCGCAACCCCCGTGGCGCTTTTGTGCCTTGGCGCGCAGTTCGAGTTCTCGGCGATCAGATCGATGAAAAAGGAGATAATCTGTGGCGTGCTCTTGAGGACCGTCATTGTCCCCACGCTTGCTCTCGGAATTGCCTATCTCTTCTTCGACTTCACGGCGGGAATGTTCGCAGCGATGATAGCCGCATTCGCGACTCCCGTGTCGGTCTCAAGCGCACCTATGGCGCAGGAAATGGGCGGCGACGGCGAGCTTGCGGGGCAGCTTGTCCTCTGGACTACCGCAGTTTCCTCAGTGACGCTGTTTGCGTTTATTTATGCCTTGAGACTTCTTGGCGTGTTCTGAATAAAATAGCCCTGCGGACGCTCGTCCGCAGGGCTATTTTTGTATGAAATTCAATCGTTTGCAGGGTGACTTAGGATATAATCGTCTATAAGCGTCTGAATTCCTCGCATATCGGCCTCGGATTTGAATACCTCGGGGAAGTTTGTCGAGTGGTCAGAATCGTAGTGAGACTTGATAAACTCATCAAAGTCGAAGAATTTATGGATAGAGGTATCGCCGCAGAAACTGTAGTCCTGACCGACCGCGCTCTTGTTGGTGACTACGCAGTAAGCCATCTGTGCGGTGATGTAGCCTGCAAGCGGATTTTCGTGGTAGTTGTCACTCGGTCTGCCCGCACCTACGTTGCAGTCGTCGGGGTTGTGCGAAACACCCATATTGTACTTTACAAAGGTCTCCTTGGTGTACTTGAGCTCGGCATTGGGAACTTTCGTCTTGCCCGTCCACACGTCGTAAACAAGACCGCCCCAGTTTGCGACTTCAATGCCCATATCTATAAACTCATTCTCGCACGCGTTGAATATATTGGTGTGATTGTTAGAAGCGTGGAAATTGTGAATGAGATATACGAAATCTGTGGTATCGGGGAAGAGCTCGGTTATCTTCTTTACGACAGAAACTATATTAGAGTTGTTCGAGCCTGCCTCGGAGATAAATACGTAATCAAACTGCTCGAGGAACGCAGGATCCTCCTTGGTGAGCTGATTATTGTATATCCAATCAAGGCTCTTAGCCATCCAGGTGTAGTTATAAACGTCGGCGACCTCTCCGTTTGCTATACAGATCTGGCTGAAGTAGCCGTTGTCAAGCACGTGTCTGTCGGCGTCGTCGGTCATATAGGTCACGCAGTTGCCGTAGTAAACGAAGGAGTTGCCGATGAACATTACCTGCTTGCCGTCAAGCGAGATCTCGGCAGGCTTCTCGTACTTGACGAGATATTCCTTGTCGTTTGTGTAGAGAATGTGGTATTCTTCAAGGATCGAGAGCTTGGATATGAAATCTTCAACAGCCTTCTCAAGATATGCCTCTGAGTTGGCGCAAATGGCGATCTTGTTACCCTCAGCGAGAATTGCGTAATCTTTGCTGGACGTGAGCATAGCCGCCGCCTTTGCGGAAAGCTCTCTGTTAGTCGCTCCGACAAGAATTTCGGGAGATCCGTCATCTTCAAGCGCATCGGATGCAAAGGTGTAGTATTTATCGGTTCCTTCTGCAAGCTTGTCTCGCTTTACGATCTCGTTGTATAAGGGAGTAGCCGTCTGCTTACCGCCTCTGGGATAAATGATCTTATATCTGTTCTTGCCTGAAATAAGTATTGATCCGTCGGGAACGTCGGGCTCGGGAATGTTGATCTCGGGAGTGGTAGATTCGCTGCCCTTATCGTCGGTGCTGTCTGTCGGTGCGGCAGTGGAAATATCGTCGGTGCCGTTCTCAGTACCTGTGTTGCACGCGCAGCAAAGCGTGAGCATCAGCACGACGAGTATGAGTGATAATATTTTCTTGAACATATGTGCCTCCAATCGTGAAAATAGCAGTATCCTTCTGCAGAGTCTATTATAACACACTATGCCCTATAAAATCAAGGCTTTTTTCAATTTTTTGTAAAAAATAACCCTGCGCGATTTCTCACGCAGGGTGTCTTTTTGTTTTTACGCTATCTCTTTTCGAGTGTAGTGATTAGCCCTTGATTGCAGCCTGAGCAGCAGCAAGACGAGCGATCGGTACACGGAAGGGAGAGCAAGAAACGTAGTCAAGTCCGATCTTGTGGCAGAACTCAACGGATGTGGGGTCACCACCGTGCTCACCGCAGATACCAACGTGGAGCTTCTCGTTTACGGGTCTACCGAGGGTAACAGCCATGTTCATAAGCTTACCAACAC
>JAGBIA010000013.1 GCA_017935225.1 Clostridia bacterium
AAAAGGACAATATAGATCGAAGTAGATCCCGAAAATTGTCTTGACAATTTTCGCTTTTGGATTTGCTCACTATACTATCGTTCGCAAATCCAAAAGTTCGACGCGCAACTTCGTTGCTTGCTCAGGATGACACGCCTTAATATATTTTGCGCGAACCCCGAACAAAACCACCGTGATGTCGATACCATCGAAAACATCCCAAACTCCGAACGAGGCAGGCATAACGATCACGCACAAACCCTTTACCAACCCCCACAGGAAAGTTTTTTGCTTCTTTTTTTCAAAAAAGAAGAGAAAAATTACTACTCCAACTAACTCTAACTACACTCCAAAAGGAGAAAATATGAAAATATTTGCACTAACGACGCCCGAGGAAGACGCGATGGGATTCTGGGAAGAATTCTGGAACGATCTTTACTACGACCTCGGCTTTAGCAGCTACAGCAATCTCGGATTTGATACGGGAACGATAAGATCCGCGGGACTTATCGTGCTCGGCATATTCATCGGAATAATCATCGCGTGCGTTGCGATGGCGTACAACAAGCAGGTGCTTGGCGGATTTGTCAGACGCGCGCTTGGCGAGAACTGCCGCTCGGCAGAGGGCGCAAAAACGCTCGAGGAGCTCGGATACAAAAAAAATCCGTTTATCCGCTCGGCTGTGCAGAGAAGCGTCAGCCTGCGCCGCGTGCTCCACTGCGTCGAGGAAGAGGAATTCTATCGCGAGCAGACCGCGGACCGCGAGGCTTACGAGAAAAAACGCGCTGAGGAACCGTCTTTGCCTAAATACCGCGAGCGTGAATACCTCGTCGATCCCTCACGCGACCACTTCTATATTCCCGAGGACAAGAGGGAGATGGCAGAGCACAAATTCGATGCAAAAGGCTCTTCCTGGGTAGCGACTATCATATGGATCGTCGTGATCATAATTGCATTTTTCGTTCTCATATCCTTTTTGCCCGACATACTTAACACACTCAACGACTTTGTCGGCAGCTTCAAGAACAACGACCCCACTCTGCGCTAAGACTTCGAAAGGAAAATCAAATGAACAGCTTCAGAACCGCAGATTCCATCCGCCCGAAGAGCTTTGATGACATCGTCGGTCAGGATCACCTTTTCGGAGAGCGCGGCGTCGTGCGCAGAATGATAGAGGCAGGCAGGCTCACGAATATGATCTTCTTCGGCCCGCCCGGCACGGGAAAGACCACCGCCGCCGAGATCATCGCAAAGAGCGCGGATATGGTGTTCCACCGCATAAACGCGACCACAGCGTCGCTCTCCGACGTAAAGGAGATACTCGGCACGACCGACAATATCTTCTCACGCGGCGGAATACTGCTCTACATCGACGAGATACAGTACTTCAACCGCAAGCAGCAGCAGGCTCTCCTTGAATACATCGAGGACGGCAGAGTCACGCTGATCGCTTCAACCACCGAAAATCCACACTTTTACATATACAACGCGATAATCTCGCGCTCCTCTCTCTTTGAATTCAAGCCTGTCAAGCCCGATGCTTGCGTGGGCGCGCTCAGACGCGCTATGAGCTATCTTGATACGCAGTCTGGTGGCGAGAAGGCAGTCAGCGACGACGTGCTTCTTTATATCGCAAAAAGCACCTCGGGCGACGTAAGACACGCGATCGGCGTACTTGAAAACGCGTATTTCTCGGCAGAGGGCGAGATCACGCGCGAGGTCGTGGACGAATTTAACGTTGGTATCGGCAATTTTGATACCGATACGCACTTCGACCTTCTCTCCTGCCTGCAAAAGTCCATCCGCGGCTCAGATCCCGACGCGGCGGTATTCTATCTTGCAAAGCTGCTCGCCGCAGGCGAGCTGATCTCGGTATGCAGACGACTTCAGGTAATCGCGTCCGAGGATATAGGACTTGCGTATCCGCTCGCAGTGACCGTCACACGCGCGGCGTGCGAGTCGGCAAAGGAGCTCGGTATGCCAGAGGCGAGAATTCCGCTTGCCAACGCGGCTATCCTGCTCGCGACCGCGCCGAAGTCGAACTCGGCAGAGGCGGCGATCGACGCGGCTATGGCAGACGTCGAGGCTGGAATGGGCAGAGTAGTACCAAAGCACCTGCAAAGCCCGCTTTTCAAGGGCTACAAGTATCCTCATATGTATCCCGACCATTACGTCGAGCAGCAGTACCTGCCTGACGACCTGGTGGGCAAGCGTTATTACGAGTACGGCAGTAATAAGACAGAAGCCGCCGCAAGAGAATACGCCGAGAGGATAAAGAAAAAATAATGCAGAATGCAGAATTGGCAAAGATCGCGTATTCGTCTGTTGACGGAACAATGATATAAATCAAAGAGCGGGAGGCGAAACGCCTCCCCTACAAACGAAAAATGAATAACGGCTGTAGGGGAGGGGTCTCCCCTCCCGAAAATATCGGTTATCGCCGCACATCCGTCCGTCACCGACACAAGAAAATCATATCAAAACCGTAGGGGCGAACTCAATGTTTTCGAAGAAAACTTGTCGGCTTGCCATGTGTTCGCCCGCGATATCGGTCACCGCCTTCCTTCTTAAAGCGGTCATCCTGAGCAAGCGGCGAGATATTGGTCGAGATAAAGAGAATATGGCATAATCCGCCGCGCGCCGAACCTTTTTTGACGGGGTAGTCAAAAAAGGCGAGGGAGTGGCTTGCCCACGAACAGAGGGATCTACAAAAAGATTATAT
>JAGBIA010000085.1 GCA_017935225.1 Clostridia bacterium
AGAAGTTAGAAGAATACATATATTACTACAACAATGAGAGAATCTCTCTGAAATTAAAAGGAATGAGCCCAGTTCAGTACCGAGCTCATTCACAAGCAATTTAATATTTAATTTTTGTCTAAACTTTTGGGTTCACTTCAAGCACATCCGTATTTTTTATTAACGTTATTTAACGATAACAGTAGGAAGTCCGAGGAGCTCTGCGAAGAATGCGAGCTGCTCGACGGTTGCGTCGTAGATGATCGCGCTGTGGTGGGTTGCGCCTGCACGGCTGAGCTCCTCAAGGAACTGCGGAACGGGAAGTGCGGGTCTGAACCAGCCTCTTACCTTGAACTCAAACGCTCTCTCGGGAGCGTCAAGCATCTCAATGGGAGAGATGAAGAGCTTGTATCCATTCTCGGACTTGAAGAGATTTACAAAGGTCGCCTTGCCTGCGCGGTAGCCGCCGTAAGAAACTACGGGATCGATGGTATCCTCACCGTAGATGAACTTGATAGCCTTGATTCCGGGCTTGCCCTTTACGAGCGAGAGGTTATACTCACCCATGTGGCTGATGAGAAGAGAATTATTCTTCCAGTCAGGGCAGAAGATCTCGGCAAAGGTTGCAGAGCCGAACGCGCGGATGAGCGCACCGACGAGAGACGCCGTGAGGATGTCGCCCTCGCCTGCATATCCCGTGCCGCGTGCCATAGCCTTGCACGCCTCGATGAAGGGCATAGCGGTAACTCCGCTATCGCCGCCGATCATTCTGAAGTTGATGGTGAACGCGTCGAGATTGCTCTTTTCAACCCAGTGACGAATAGCGATGCAGTTTCTTGCGGTCTCTCTGTGAAGAGCGGGGTCAACAGGCTCGATCTCGTAGAAGAGCTCTGCATTCTCTGCGATCTCTGCGTCGATCTCGGCATCGGTAACTGCAAGTCTGAGCTCTTCGATCTCGTTAGGCTCGGGGTAAACGGCATTAACGCCAAATCTTGACTTGAGCTCCTCGTCAGAGATCAGAAAGTCGCCCATTCCGTCAAACGAGCCGCCGATAGATCCCGATCTGCTGCCCTCAAGCGAGGTAGCCGCGCGTGCCGCCTTGATGTATCCGACAGCTCTGTCGATAACGTCGGAATGCTCGATGTGACCTGCCGCGATAGCGTAAGCTTTGCCACTCTGACGGAGCAGGCTGCACATATCCATTACACCGTGGATGCCGTGGCAGAAGCTGATCTCGGTGGGCTGCTGCTCGGGGCCAAAGTCGTAGGTCTCGGTGGTGTCGAGAACGATTATCGGCAGAGAAGTGCCTGCGAGCGCATCGATGCACTCAAGAGAAGGGGAGTAAGCTGCGTGCCAGGTGACGATGCAGTCAACGCCCTCAGCTTCGAACTTTTCCACAGCCGCCTCGAACTCGGGCTTGATGCGGCAGAACTGCTCTCTAACTACCTCAATGTCTCTGTCCTCGAACTCCTTTGCGAGTCTTTCATAGAAAGGCTCGAGTCTGGGTCTGCCGATCGCGCCGCTGCCGCAATCGTCGTAAAGCTTTATGTAAAGCGGAAGAAAACCGATCTTTGTCTTTTTCATTTTATATACCTCTCTTTTAATTACTTTATTCCGTAGCACTCTGCCGCGGTATTGTACATAAGGTCTGCGACCTCGTCCTTTGTGAGTCCGAGTTTTTCTGCCGCGCCCTTGAGCGCGAGAAGCTCTTCGTAGATAAAGGTGGTCAGATTTTCCTCGTCGGTCTCTCTCATATGCGGATCAGCCGACACGTCGCCGTAAAGACCGCGCGGAACTACGTTCACGTACTTGCCGCCGTCGTCGATGCGGTACATACGCATCTTGGTGTAGGGCATATCTGAGCCGAACATTATTCTCTTCGTGCCGACCGCATCGATAAGTCGCTCCATCGCGTAGCCGTACACGTTTGCGGAGAAATCGTAGTATAGGTTCTTGGTGTTCTTGACGATGTCGAACGCGTCTCCGATGTCATCGTAAACGTAGGCTCTGCCGATGTGCGCGATGATGACCTTTGCATTCGGGTATCTCTCGTCGATCTCGACCATCTGTGCAAGATTCACGGGGTCCTTGAGTCTCTGCGGACGCGGAACGTGGAGCATTACCACGCCTCCGATCTCGTTCATAAGCTCAAGGTGCTCGTGAGGCAGAAAATCGAAGATGCGAACCTCGTTTGCGGGGATGTAGGGAGCGCAGTTGGCAAGATAGGGCTTGATTCCGATATAGCCCTTTGCCATCGCGTCAAGAATTTCCTCTTTGGTAGTGTTATAATTCGTACAGTAGAGGCAGGGAAGCGAGTGTTTCTGCATTATCTCGGTCACGTACGCGTTGACCTTGTCAAGAAAGCAGGTCGGCGAGCCCATAATGACCGAGGTCACACTCTTGCCGGGATAGAGATCGGTCTGAGTCTGTACGAGATCCTCGTAGGTCATATCGGGAGCGACCTTAGCCGTCCACGCCGCGCTTCCTTTGGGCTTGGAGCGCTTCATTCCGGGGAGCCACACGTGCGTGTGCGCGTCGATTATCTTGTCGGGAAGAAAATCCGCAAGCTCCTCTTGGTATATTTTTTTGTCGTAATCTGTAAGTTCAATTCCAAACATATTGTCTCCTATCAGCTGTTAGCTCGTCTGAGATATTCGTCAAGAAGCTTCTGAAGTCGAAGCATTTCGTCTCTGTCCTCAAGCACCGCGGGGAACTGTGTGTCCTCAGGCGAATTATAAAGCTCGGTCGAGCGGCTGATAAATGAATAGTCCGCGCCGACACCGCTCTTGCCCGTGAGTGCACAGTACGTGCCGAGAGCCTTGAGGTATCCGGTCAGGTAATTGGGGTGAACGTTATCTTTGGTGATAACGAAATCCGCCTTTTTGTAGTCGTAGCTCAAGGGCTCGATGGTATGCTCGTAGAGATCGCGCACAAGCTCGCCTGCATTGATGATGATCCAGCCGTCGCGCAGGCTCTCCTTCTCAGACACGTAGGTCGAGTATCTCGCGTCGTAGTGCGTGACGAGGAATGCAAAGCGCGTGGTGGGAGGGAAGAGCGCGGCGATCTTCTTCGCCTGCTCGTAGCTCTCGGCTATTGCCGCGCCTCTCTGCTGAAGCACTACGTAATCCTGCGCGTAAAAATCGTCCATAGGCTTGCCATCGGCGTTTGCATAGCAATCGGGATGATACGCGAGCATAAGCTGATAGATGCCGTACTGCTCGCTGTCCTCGGGAAATCCGTCGGCAAGAGGGCTCTTTCTGCCGTCGATAAAGCCCGCGCCGCCAAAGGTGAAGTTGGTAACGCTGACCTTGTCGCCAAAGCTTTCGCAAAGCTGTTCAAATATGCCCTTCTCGTCGGTGGGGCGACCGTTCTTTTCAATGACTATTCTGCCGTAGAAGGTGAGCGAGTTGCCCGCAAAAAGTATTTTTTTGCCGTTTATACTCGATGACATATCCGCTCTCCTTTATTCCTGCGTGGCACGCCACTCAAGGTACGCCGCGTATTTCTTTTTGTAGTATTCGCGATTGCCGTCGGGAGAGGTGACATTCTGCGCGCCGTCTCTCTTCGAGAGAGTAGCAAGCCGATCGATGCTTCCCTCAGATGCCGCTAAGATAGCCGCGCCGAGTGAAGCAGAGTCGCTCTCTCGGCTTACGTACACGTCAAGTCCCGTGACGTTCGCAACGATGCTTCTCCAAAGAGGGCTCTTGCTTGCACCGCCGCTCATCGTTATCGAGTCAATGGAGTCCATTCCGCTCTTGCGGAATTCATCAATGACGAGTGCCGTCTCGAATGCCGCGCCTTCCATAAGAGCGAGCGCGAGGTCGTATTTGTCGTGACCGAGCGAAACTCCCGACAGATGCGCACCGAGGCTTTTTCCGATCAGAAGTCCCGTGCCGGATGCGGACGGACGGAAGAAGAGCGAGTCGGATCTTCCTATCCTGCGCTCCGCCTCAATATCAAGCTCGGGTATGGGTGTTGCGCAAAGAGAAGAGAACCACTCAAGTGTCGCTCCGATGCCCGAGACAGTCGAAAGCACGCCGTATTTGCCTGCGGGATGACGGCAGGGAGATATTCTGCTCTCACTGAAAAGCGGCTGCTCAGTCACTCCGAAAAGCACCCAAGCCGTGCCCGTAGCGAGCAGGAGCTTGCCTGCGTCCACGATGCCGCTGCCGATAGAAGAGCAGTACTGATCGTGCGCACCGTTGTACACCTTTACGCTCTCGTCAAGTCCGAGTGCGTCTGCGGCATCTTTAGTCAGATTGCCGACGAGAGATGCGGTCGGGAGAGTTACGGGAAGTCTGCTCTCGTCAAGTGCGAGATAGCCAAGCACTTCGGAGTCAAACTTATCGGTATTGAAGTTATAAAGCCTGCGGATAGCTGCGCAGGTAGGATCCTCCGCGAGCTTTCCCGTAAGGCAGTAGTTGATGTATCCGAGCGTGGAGGGAAAGCAGGTCGCGTCCTCGTACACCTCGGGAGAATATTTCTTGAGCCATAGAAGCTTTGAGGCATCAGAGCTCGGCTGAAGTAGCCAGCCGAAGCGTGAATAGAACTCATCCGCGCCGATAGCCGTCCTCAGCTCCTCGCACTCTGCCGTCGCGCGCTTGTCCATCCAGCTCATCGCCTCGATCATAGGCTTGCCGCTCTCGTCAAGCGCGGTAGTGCTGCCGCCCTGCGCCGAGGTGCTGATAGCTACGATACTTGCGTCGGGAGCAGTAGCCTTCAGCTCGTCCGAAATCGCGCGGATAGCCTCGCAAGTCGCGCGCCACCATTCGATCGCGCTCTGCGTGACCTTGACTCCGTCTGCGTGGAGCTCGTAAGCCGCCTTTGCCGACGCGAGCTTATTACAGTTCTCGTCGATAGCGACCGCCTTGAGCGATGTCGTGCCTACGTCAATTCCAATGTATACATTCATAAGAATACTTCCGTGATTTATTTTGCAAGAATGTCGTCGATCACGTCTACGATGAGATCAAGCGCATCCTTGTCTGTGATAAGCGAGGGCTTGAAGAGAACTGCGGGCAGGCAATTCTGCTTGTAGATCTGCGCGCTTGCGTCGATGCAGTTGTCGTGCAGAGCGTTCATAAATGCCTTTGCCGAGTCGATGTCCTTGCAGTGAACTGCCGCAAGAAGTCCTGCGCCCTCGACCTTGGTGAGCTTCTCGGGGTACTTCGCGCAAAGCTCTCCGAGTCTCTTCTCGAAATATGCGCCGGTCTCGGCGATCTTTTCTCTGTTCGCGAGTGCGAAGGTCATCGTTACGAGGTAAGCGAGCGAAGCAAGCTCCTCCTGACCGTTTGTAACGAGCGCACCGAACTGATTGAGGTTATCGTACTCAGCGGTGGTGATAACCTTACTTGCAGGATACTCGCCGCCGGGGAAGCCTTTACCGATGATAACGAAGTCGGGTTTAAGACCGTAGAGTCTGAACTGGAACATTCCGTCGTACCACATACAAGATTGGATCTCGTCGACCATGGTAGGCGTGTCGTATTCCTCGCAGAGCTCGTATGCTCTCTTGAGGAATTCCTCTGTAAGTCTTATTCCGCCGTAGTTCATAAGCACGATCTCGTGCATAAAGCCTGCGGTCTTGTAGTTGCCCTGATTGTAGAGCTTGATCTTCTCCTCAAAATCAGCGATGTCGTTGATGGAAACGGGAACTACCTTATAAAGCTCAGCCGCCTCAGCCTTGTCTCTGAGATCTGCCCAAAGACCGCGGAAGGTCTGGATGAGCGTCGTAGTTCCGTGGTAGTTTGCGGCAATTCCGCCTGCGTAGTCGCCAAGCACGAAGAATACCGGAGTCTTGCCCTCGTATTTGGGAGCGGGGAACTCGGGCGAGAGCTTGTAAAATCTTGCAAGCATCATCTTAAAGCCTGCCTCAGCCGCAAGCGAACCTGTCTCGAGGTTGATAACTCTGTTAAGTACCTTATGCTCAGTAGAGGATACTACCTTTGCGATAGCCTCCTCATCTGCCCAGTCGATGCCGTTTGCGGATGCCACAAGCTTTTCCTCGCAAAGACGGGTGATGTATCCACGGGTATTGTTGTGGGTAGCGTTCGGAATTCCGAGTGCACGAGCGCGGTCGATCAGCTTATAGCCGGGGAAGGAATGACCGAGAGAGGCGTGATAATGCTCGCTCTTACCGATAAAGTAGAGCTTGCCATCCTCACCGACTCTGTAGTTGCCGTTCGCACCTATAGGAGCGGCATCCTTGTTCTCAGCCTTGCGGAATGCGTCGGTGGGCGCACCGTCGGTGCTCTCTCCCAAGGGCTCGACGATCTGCTTACCTACGAGCGAGAGAAGTCTTGAGTTGCGCTCCTGAGTAGCTTCGGGGAAGAAATCTATCTTTTCCTCTGCAATCGCAAGAGCCTCTTCCTTAGCCATAACTCCGAGAGCTGCGTTAGCGGCGCAGACGCGATCGGTATACTTTTTGCCGAGAAGGTCGGCAAGTGACATTTTTACGTTTACAAACATTTTATTATCCTTTCAGATCATCAGATCAATCATTCAATAGTTACGAGTCTGCCCGTCTTGTTCGAGAGCAGAGCGGCGGTCTGGAGCTTGTGAGAGAGCTCGGTCTCCTCGGGGGTAACGCAGCCGAAGGGAATTTCAATTCCCGAAAGCTCGCACATAAACGCGCCCCACATCTGCAGTATCGAGTCGGTAAATCCGAACTCGAAGATGCCGCCCGTGATCGTGGGGATCATAGGCTTATATCCTACGTTGACTCTGCACCAAGCCTGCTCTTTACCGAGACTCTGCGTGTAGCAGAACGCGCCGGGGTCATTGGTGGAGAACTTTGCCGATGCCTCAAGTCCGTAGACCTCGAGTCTCCATTCGTTAGTCGAGCCTGGCGAGAGACGCTTTGTCTCGTACATCATCGGGAAGATAGAGCCGTCAACGTCCTTGACGTCGCACAGGAGTATCGCGTTGTCCCAGGTCTCGCAGGGAACGACGTTGCCCTTGCCGTCGGGACGCTCGGTGACGATGTTGGAGAGCTTTGCGAAGACGTTGAGCGGCTTCCAGCCCATACGGAATGGAACGTGCTCGGTGTGAATTCCGAGGTCGCCCATACAACCGTACTCGCCGTTTATCGAGAGAGTGCGCTTCCAATTGATAGGCTTTTGCGTGTCCATATCGCTCGAGTGGCAGAACGCAGAGCGCACCTCGATGATCTTTCCGAATTTGCCCTCGCGTATCCATTCGATAAGCTTCTGGCAGGCAGGGTAGTAGGGGAACTCGCTCGAGCATCTCACTATTACCTCGGGATGCGCCTTGATCGCATCCATAATAGCGTGGTTAGCCTCAGCGTCGATGCCGAACGGCTTCTCGCCAAGCAGGTGCTTGCCCGCGTTGATTATATCAATGTAGATCTTCTCGTGAAGATTGTGGGGAACGGCACAGTAGACCGCATCGATGTCCTCTTTGTCGAGAAGCTCGGTGTAGTCGGCGGTGCTGTATTTTACGGTGTCAAAATTGTCGCAGAACCACTGGCGCGCGTTCGGGTTTAAGTCCGAAACTCCGACTATTTCGGGCGCAGGGATATCCGCGGTCATATGGCACCATCTCGCCGCCGCAGAGGCAAATTCACGTCCCATAAGTCCGCAGCCGATGATCGCGAAGCGTATCTTTTTCTTAGTCATATGTAAGGCTCCTTTACAGGTAGATTTTTTGAGTTGTCATACACAAATAATTATACACGGATTTTGCCTTCTTGTCAATAACTTTGAAAGGAAAAGTCAAAAAAGTCAAAAAATGACGGTAAGTTTCAAAAACTGAACGGAAAATTCAAAAATCGAGGCTGAAAAAGAAAGAAAAAATATTTCTTAAAGCGTTGTAAATACTCAGCATATAGGAATTTTTAAAAATTTAAAAATGCTCTTGACAAATTCCGTCAAATGTGGTAGCATAATTGTATAAAAACGCGCAAACAGGTGATAGTTTAAAATTTTTGCGAGGTGTTTTATGAACAAATCCGAAAAACGCGAAAAGGATATACTTGCGCTACTGAGGGTGTCGGGAACGGTCAGCGTCAGCGAGGCGATCTCCCTGCTTGATGTTTCCGAGTCGACCGTGCGCCGTCTTTTTGCCAAGCTTGAGGCTGACGGACTTGCATCACGGACCTATCGCGGCATACGTATGAATACCGTTTCGGGCACGCGCGAATCTTATTCGTTTGAGAAGAGCGAGCTTCGTCGCGCGGACGAAAAGACCGCTATAGGCGAGCGCGCCGAGCTTCTGATAGAGGAGGGGGATACGGTATATCTCGATTCGGGAACGACGGTGCTCAAGCTCTGCACCGCTATCGCCAGACGGTGTGCTATGGGTAACGGAAGCGCGAAGGGCGGCAGACGCGCGGAGATATATTCGAGCGTGACCGTCTTTACAAATTCGCTTGCAAATCTCAATCTTATCAAGGACTACGTCAGCGTTCATCTTATCGGCGGAGAGTACCGCCCTCACAGACAGGACTTCTGCGGATATCTTACTGAGGAGGTCATCAAACGCATACATTTTACAAAGTGCTTTATCGGTGCTGACGGATATTCGGTGGAAAACGGACTTACCGCATCAGACTTTGACACCGCGCGCATCAATCAGCTCGTCGTCGCGGGCTCGGATAAGCGCATTCTGCTCGCCGATACCTCGAAGCTCGGAAAGACCTCGGTAATATACTATTCTGAGCTCGCTCAGATAGATACGCTCGTCACCAACAAGGGAATAGACACAGAGACGCTTGAGGCGCTCTCGATGACCGGAATTGAGATCATTGAGACCGATCGGTGACGGATCTTTTTTGAAAATCTAAATTTATTCTATATAAACGAAAGGACAATCTATTATGCTGGTTTCACTTAACGAAGTACTGAAGGATGCCAAGAAAAACAAATATGCCGTAGGACTTTTCAATACGGTCAATCTCGAGATGGCAGTGGGAGTTCTCGCCGCTGCTGAGGAGCTCCGCTCTCCCGTTATCATCGGTAGTGCAGAGTGCCTGCTTTGCTACTCGGGTCTCGACGATCTTGCAAATATGCTTCTGCCTATGGCGAAGAGAGCAAGCGTCCCCGTAGTTCTCCACTTTGACCACGGTCTGACCGAGGAGAACGTAAAGAAGGCTATCGCACTCGGATTTTCGTCCGTTATGTACGATTGCTCCACCCTCTCCTTTGAGGACAACGCTGCGGCTGTAAGAGCTATCTGCGATTATTCTCACTCTAAGGGAATAACCGTTGAGGCTGAGATCGGTCACGTAGGCACGGGCGACATCAGCGCACCCTCGGATGCATACACCAAGCCCGAGGAGGCTGTAGAGTTCGCAAGACTTACCGACTGTGACGCTCTCGCTATCGCTGTAGGTACTTCCCACGGCGCATACAAGTTCAAGCCCCAGCTCGACTTCGAGAGAATTTCTACTATCGCTTCTCTGATCGAGCAGCCCCTCGTTCTTCACGGCGGCTCGGGACTTACCGACGACGATTTCCGCAAGGCTATCGCGGCAGGTATCTCCAAGATCAACATCTTCACCGACCTCAACGTAGCTTGCGTTAAGGCTGCACACGACGCGTATGCAGAGGGTATCGGTATGACCGACGTAATGGGCAGAATGTCTGAGGCTGTCAAGGAAGCCACAATGAAGAAGATGCTCCTCTTCGGAAGCAACGGCAGAGCATAAATTATAATATAGTAAAAGAAAACGGCGCTCGCGCCGTTTTCTTTTTAAAGGTATTTACAATATTTGATCGTTGTGATATAATTATGGCAAAGGATATGCTTTAGTATGGGAGGAGCTAATAATGAACGGAAAGATTTCAAATTTTCAGCAGATAGCAAGCCTGCGCAGATATACACTGTGCGAGGGAAGAGAGAGGGGGATCGAGGTCATCGATTGCGACAACGGCAGACTGAGATTTCTTTTGAATATAAGCAAGGCGTGTGATATTATGCAGATGTATCACGAGGGACAGAACGTTTCATTCGTATCCAAGAACGGATTTACTCTGCGCGAGCCACCGTTCGCAAATCGCTTCGAGGGCGGAATGCTTTATACCTGCGGACTTGACAACGTAGGCGGAGCGCGTGACGGCAATCCCGTGCACGGATCTTTGCATAACATTCCCGCTGAGGTCGTCCGCGCGGAGTGCAACAATGAGGAGATAGTAGTCGAGGCGATCATCCGCGATACCGCGCTCGTCGGAAAAAACCTCGTTCTGCGCCGCCGTATCTTCACGGCAATAGGCAGCGAGAGCGTCAGTATCGATGACATGCTTACCAACGAGGGCTTCAGAGACGAGAATTATTGCGTGCTCTATCACTTCAACGTCGGATATCCGTTGCTCGACGAGGGCGCACGCATAGTGGCTGACGTCGCAAAGTGCGAGCCGAGAACAGATTGGGCGCGTGAGAATGAGGCGACCGTCTACGAGATAACCGCGCCTCTGCCCGATATGAAGGAGACCTGCTATTTTCTGACCTTCAATCAGCCGCGCATCTCGCTTGTAAACGATAAGCTCGGCAAGAGCATCACGCTCTCATATTCGGGCGACACTCTGCCGCATTTTATCGAATGGAAGAGTATGGCTTGCGGAACATACGCGCTCGGATTTGAGCCTGCAAGCACCGAGCTTGACGACAGATTTGCATACAAAACGCTTAGCTCCGGCGAGTCTGTGCGCTTTGCTTTGAGCCTGCAGATCAAGCACGAAATTGATAATTGAAAGTGAGGAGAAAATTTATGCGTAAGAATTTTGGAGCAAAGACCTGGCTTTATCCGATGCCCGTGTTGATAATCGGCACATACGACGAGAACGGAACACCCAACGCGATGAACGCGGCTTGGGGCGGAATTTACGACACAAATCAGGTAATGGTCTGCCTTGCCGACGACCATAAGACCACGAAGAATATCAAAGAGACGGGAGCGTTCACGCTGAGCTTTGCGACCGCAAAGACGGTCGCGCCCTGCGACTACGTCGGCATCGTCTCGGCAAATGACGTACCCGATAAGCTCGAGAGAGCGGGATTTCATACAACTAAGAGCGAGAATGTCAACGCGCCGATCATCGACGAGCTGCCGATGACGCTCGAGTGTAGACTGATCAAATTCAACGAGGATGGCATATGCGTAGGCGAGATCGTTAACGTAAGCGCCGACGAGAGCATCCTTGACGAAAACGGCAAGGTTGACGCAAAGAAGCTCGATCCCATTATCTACGATAGCGTTACCCACGCGTATTGGAACTTCGGCGAGAAGGTCGGCCAGGCGTTCTTCGATGGAAAGAAGATAAAGTGAGGAAATATTTTGGGAGGAATCGATGGCACGAAAAAACAATTTCATATCATTGGCAGAGCATAATCCGGAACTCGTAAAAGAATGGAATTTTGAAAAAAATATCGATATTACTCCTGAAAGTATTTCTTACGGTTCTGCCAAAAAGGTACATTGGAAATGTGTCAGAGGGCACGAGTGGGAAGCTACACTTAACGATAGAACGCAAGGAAAAGGATGTCCTGATTGTGCACAAATTCAACGAGCTCAAACAAAAAGAAAGAATATAGTGGCAAAGCGTGGATCGTTAGCAGAAAATAATCCCGAATTAGCTCGCGAATGGCATCCAATCAAAAACGCACCATTGACTCCTTATGATGTTAGTGCCGGTAGTGATAAGAAAGTATGGTGGCGCTGTCTCAAAGATGAAAGACACGAGTGGGATGCGCCAATCAACAGCAGAAATAGTGGGGTGGGGTGTCCAATATGCTCAGGACACAAAATTGTAGTAGGCATTAACGATTTGGCAACAGTCAGACCGGATCTTGCTGAGGAATGGCATCCTACTAAAAATGGTTCCTTGAAGCCTACAGACGTTACACTTCATAATGGCAGAAATATTTGGTGGATTTGCAAAAAAGGACATGTTTGGAATGCCAAAATCGCTAACAGAGCAGATGGAAACAACTGTCCTTTTTGTAGCGGCAAAAAGGTACTTGCAGGTTTTAATGACCTTGAAACAGTTATGCCGAGCGTTGCAAAAGAATGGAATTTTGACAGAAACGAGGGATTAACCCCAAAAGATGTTACCGCACACTCAAATAAAAAAGTTTGGTGGAAGTGTGAAAAAGGGCACGAGTGGAAAACAAGCGTATCACATAGAAGTAACGGGAGAAGATGCCCTAAATGCTTTGGAGAATCTAAAACCAGCTTTCCGGAGCAAGCAATATTTTTCTATTTGCAGCAGGTGACTACGGCGTATAATCGCTATATGGTCGCCCCTAAGACGGAGATCGATATTTATTTGCCCGATTATAAAATTGGAATTGAATACGACGGGAATTATTTTCACAAGGGAGAATAAGCGGAAGAAAGAGAACATCGAAAGCAAGTGATGCTTGACTCTCTCGGAATTTTGCTTATAAGAGTTCGAGAAATCGAAGGGCAAACGAGTGAGCACACGATTTATTCAAAGCCCGGCGCAAATGATATCGAATTAACTCAAACCTTGAATTCTTTAGTGGCGCATATCGGCGAGATTACGCAATATTCTCTTGAAATTGATATTGATATTGCAAGAGACCGTAATAAAATATACGAGCAATATATACAGAGTGAAAAGAAAAATTCTTTGGCGGAAGTAAACCCGGAGCTTGCGAAAGAGTGGCATCCGACTAAAAATGGGGATATACTTCCTGAATATGTTAGCATACATTTCAATAAAAAAGTATGGTGGAAATGTAGTGAAGGTCACGAGTGGCAGGCAAGTGTAAATACCCGAAGCAAAGGTCATGGTTGCAAAGAATGTTACAATTTAAAAAGAAAAGAAAACAATAAGGACACTTGACTTACTTATATTAAAATTACCAAAGGAGCACAAAAATGTCAGAATTTTTAGCATCAATTCATCCCGTGGCGGTATGCTTTATCGTCTGCGCCGCGAAGATCATCGAGATCACGATACAGTCGCTCAAGACCTGTATGATGGTCAAGGGTCAGCGGCTGAAGGCGGCGGGACTCGGCTTTATAGAATGCACGATCTGGGGACTTGTAATCTCGACTATCATCGGCACGCTCGGCGACAATCTTTTCCTGCTCGCCTTCTATTGCGTAGGCTACGCGACCGGACTTTTCCTCGGCTCTACGCTTGAAAACAAGATCGCGCTCGGCACCTCGAGCCTTCAGCTTATCGCAAACGACGAGTACACCTCGAAGATCATCGACTATCTTCAGCAAAACTCGCGCGGATACACGGTTTTCGAGGGCTACGGCTCTACCGATAAAATGAATATGATAATGATCGTTCTGCCGCGCCGTGACGCGACTCCGATGTTAAAGCATATACGCAAGATCTGTCAGAACAACGTATTCGTGGTCGTGGACGACGTAAACAAATACGCGGGCGGATACGGAATGTTGAAGTGACACACGGGGGTAGATTATGAAGCTTGCGATCAGCGCGCTGATAAAATTCACGGTCGGTCTGGCTTTGGTGGGGTTGTTGCTATTTTTGCCTGCGGGCACGCTAAGCTACGCAAACGGCTGGCTATTTATCGGACTTTTATTTCTTCCGATGCTGTTGCTCGGCATCGTTTTGCTGATAAGATCGCCAAAATTGCTCGAGAAGCGACTTGGAGTTAAAGAAAAAGAGAATACGCAAAAGGGCGTGGTCGCGGCTTCGGGGCTTTTGTTTATCGCGGGATTTGCGGTAGCGGGGCTCGATTTCCGCTTCGGTTGGTCGGAAATGCCGATGTGGGTGGTGATCGTCACATCTGTCGTACTGTTGATCTCCTACGCGCTCTACGCTGAGGTAATGCGCGAGAACGCCTATCTTTCAAGAACGGTCGAGGTCAGAGAGGGGCAGAAGGTGGTCGATACGGGGCTCTACGGCATCGTCCGTCACCCTATGTACGCTGTGACGGTATGGCTCTTTCTCTCGATCCCCGTGGTGCTCGGCTCGTGGTGGGCCTGCCTTTGCTTTTTGCCGTACGTCGCTCTGATCGTGATCCGCATAATCAACGAGGAAAAGCTGCTCTTGGCAGAGCTTGAGGGTTATGAGGAATACAAAAAGCGCGTGAGATACAGACTTTTACCGTTTATATGGTAAAACACAAAAAGACGGAAAACAAAGTTTTCCGTCTTTTTTAAGTAAGGTCAAACTGGAAACAGTATTATTTCTGTTTTGCAGTGCTGCTTGAGCATATCTATATTCGGCTGTATAGAATTTATCGGATAAAGCACTACGCCTTGTCCGCCCTCTGCGCCTATGTAGAGGTATGCTTCGGTTTTAACTCCGTGTCTGTGATATACCTTTCCTGCCGAGATAATAGAATTGAATTTGCCGGTCGATTCGTATCCTACGTGGTGATTATTCCGATCGCTGTACCAATAGTTGAAGCATCCGCTGAACAATGAGCGGGTTTTTTCTTCAACACGGTATCCGGTGGAGAATTGGTCGCTGTAGCAAACGTCAAATACGTTTCCGTCACTTTTGTCCCAAAATCCTACGGTATATATGTTTTGCAGAGCGACGACCAAGGGGTGAATGTTTCTGAAACTGTTATTCGATCCGGTCTCGGTGCAGAGAACACCGTAATTTACCGAGGCTATTCTCATATTCGAAAAGGTATTATAGCTTCCTTCTACAAGAATTCCCGCAGTTTCGGGTGTCTCCATTCCCACGATGTTGACGTTATCAACGTTGACGTAGGTTGCGCCAAGCTCGTTGCTTGCGCGCTTGATATGTATTCCGTTATAGACCTTTTTTATAGACACGTTATAAATATAAGTGTCCTTTCCGCCGCCTATCGCAATTCCCGAAGCGAGCCTTGAACCGTAGAGACAGCCGCCTATAATAGAAATGCTTTTTTGATTTGAGAGATCGAAGCCATCTTGAATGTCGCCATCTTCCTCGCAGCCTATCTGTATCATGGCTTTTGTCTTGTCGTCTCCCCAATCTGCTGCTTCGATGATCGCGTGGTTAGAGAGCCGCAGGGAGACGCTCTTGCTCGGATCTGTCGGTATGACTATAGGACTTTTTATGATATATTTTCCGTCGGGAAAGTATATAGTCCTCCCGGGGTTTTCTTTTATTGCCTGCTGTATTGCGGGAGCGCAATCCTCACCTTCGGCAAGTGTGATATACTTTGTTATTATCACGTATCCAAGCTCGTAAGGATCGATCTCCTCCGACTCTGTAACGTTTTCGTCCTCTTCCGGCACTTCGACTCTCTCAGGCTTTTTATCCGTCGTTTTCTTATCGGTAATGAAATCTCCGACGCAGATCGCGGTGCTCGCGTATTTTCCGCCAAGCTCTGTCATACTGCCGTATGTGTCAGAGGGCAGGGCATCGGTGCGTACTCTCACTACCTCGACGTTGTCCGGAGAAAAAGAGTCGCCGATGTTTATGTTGGTAATGGCTCTGAGAGCGAGCGCGAACTGCTCGGGTATCGGTTGTTCTTCCTTTTTGGCACTGTCTTCGGAAGAATTACACGAGATAAGAGAAAACGTGCCGAGTATTGCAGAAAAACACAAGAGCAAGCAAAGGATCTTGCATAGCGCAAAATATATTTTCATATTCGTACCTCCTTTGCGTAACGTATCACGGGAACATATCAGGGACTGCTGTTCCGTTTTCAAGATAATATTCGGTCATATCATTCTCAGATACGAGAGAAGCATCGAAGGAAGGAGCTACCACACCGCCGCTTCCGTCTTCTATCGCGTCAAGGAATATATTTTCGCAGTTGCCGTCAAAGAATTCTGCACGGCAACCGAGCATAAGCATCTGCAGTCTGCCAACGGAAAAGGCAATACGCTTTTCACTTTCATCGTTAGTCCACAAAGCAGTGCACTGTTTTACGCAACCCTTAGCAGAAGAGATGATGTTAAATGCGGTATCAAAATTTATGCTGACGCAGTCAGACATATGTACGTTCCCGCCGATCGAAAATCCTATGGTGTTCTTCATCCCCGGTACATTTTCCACGGTGCAGGACGAAACGAACGTATGGTTTGAGAGCATCATTCCCGTTCCTACGTTGGAGATGCGTGCGTTGGTGATGGTATTATCATCTCCCGCAAAGCATATCCCCACAGAGTTGAACTTTCCGTTTCCAATGACGGTAACGTCGTCAATATCCGTGTCCGATGACGATCCGTTGGTACCCTGCGTGACGTATATTCCATAGTGTGAGTTAACAATAACGACGTCCTTTATCAGCGTTTCACGTCCTGCATCTATTGCTATACCGTCCGCAATACCGCCACAGTCAAATATTCCGCCCATAACGAAAAAGTTACTGCCCGGCATATTTATATTATTGACCTTTTTGTATGCGCCAAGGCGTATCAATGCGCTGTGGCTTCCGCCGCTTTCCCAATAATCAGCCGCTTTTAACACTGCGCTACTTGAAAAATGAAACGAGGTACTCTCTGAAGGCTCAGAGGTCGTAAGCAGGGAACGCGATATCACGTACTCGCCGTCGGGAAAATAAAGAGTCCGTCCGGGATTTTTATCAATAAGCTCCTGCAACGGTACGCAAAGATCCTCTCCCGTATTCGCTTTGAGAAAATCCGTGACGATTATATAGTCGTCCTCAACGCATTCTATCTCTTTCTTTACAAGATGTGAATAGGGGATCTTTGCCTTGTCATCAACAAGCCACTCGCCAATGATATAATCCCCCTCATAAAGATCGCACAGAGCATATTTGCCGTTGACGAAAGATCTGTCGGTTATAACGTTTATAGGGAGATTTTCGGGGGAGAGCTCTATGATTTTCAGATCGCTTGTTTTTATTTTTTGCCCTTTTATAACCTTCTTCTTCAAGATTACGACGTCGACGAGTCCGTTTTCGTTGAGCTGATGCTTGGTCTCTAACGGCGGTATCTGTTCTGATGCTGAGCCTGAATCGGTCGCGTCGGAAAAGTTTTCATCATCCGCTTTGCTGTTGCACGCGCTAAAGGAGCCTAACGCAAGCAACAGTACGCACAATAGGCAGGACGTGTTTTTCAGAAGTATGTTTTTTATCATATCGGTCTCCTTGAAAGTCGGTTGGAACCTAAAACTAAATACAATACTGATATTATACCATAGTTTTTATAATGTGTCAAGGAGCGGCGAGCCCAATCTACGCAAAAATGCCTCCGCATAAGAATAAATGCGGAGGCTTTTGCTTTTATATTCCGTAAGTCTTTGTCAGCGGGTCCTTGAAGATGTTCAGCTCGGGGGTCATAAAGGTAAAGAGCACGAAAACAAGGAAGACTGCCACAAGTGTCAGAATAGCCGCCTTTTGCGATCTGCAAATAAACTTTTCTGCCTTGAAGAGCCTCGTTTCGTAGATGAAGGCTATCGCGGCGGAAAGGAAGAAGATCACGATATTGAGCCAATCGGGCGACTTCGCGATCGCGCCGTTGTAGGTGTAGAAGAGAATTGGTATCAGTATGATCCCGAGTAGAATTCCACGTAGCTTGACGCACCAGAAGTCCTCGCGAGATTTAAAGAAAAAGCTCTGCAGGATGGCAAATAGGAAGCTTGGCACAAACAGAAGCTTCATATGCTCCCAGGTCGACTCGTTGATGCCCGAGATCGGTGCGATCCATACCGCTTCACCAAGCCATTCGTACAAAAAATGCAGCAAAGTGCCACCAAGCGCCACAAAAGCAAAACCCCAAAGCTGCCAAAGTCCGATCGATCGTTTCATAGTTCACCTCACGCGTTTTCTTTAGTATATGCGCGAGGGTAAGTGCAAATACCGCCGCTCCTTTGACAGTTTAAGTCAAAATTATAATAATTATGGTATATTATGCGCGAATTACGATATATCACACACGATATGTCGTAATTTGCGGTATAATAAAATCAGCGATATATCGCAAAAGGAGAGTATTATATGTTGGTCAAAGAGGCAGTAGAGAACAGAATAATAGGACTTTGCAGTGAGCGAGGGATCGCAATAAACAATCTTGCGAATATTTCAGGCGTTTCTCCGTCGACAGTTTACAGCATTCTGAGCGGAAAGAGCCAAAATCCCGGCGTTTGCTCGATCAAAAAAATATGCGACGGACTTGACATCAGCATCAGGGAATTTTTCGATTGCGACCTGTTTGACGATCTCGAGCAGGAGATAAAGTAAGAGTAATGACGCGCCAAAATATAGATCTGCAGGATGAAATACTCGCGCGCCTCGTTTGCTCGGATGGCTTTTGCAAAGCACTCGGTGAGAGACCTTCAAGAGTCAGACAACTTCCGCTTGCAAGCGAGCCCGACAGCATATCCGGGCGAGTTTCGCTCAGCCGACCGAGTGTCTTCAGGCTGGCGGTCAGCTTTGATGGTGGCAGGGAGGAGATCTGCATTCTCAAGCTGAAATCCGAGCGGATAATAAAAAACGGAATAGAGCTGATCAACTGCGACCGCTCGCCCGAGTTTCAGCAAAAACTCGAGGCGGCGCGAAGCATTCTCGGGTACGACGGTAGCCATATCCGCGAGAGCCGATTTTACGGCGGTGTTGCAAGCTCGCTCGGGGTATATCTGCCGAGCTTTATCGGCTCGTTTTACGATGCAGAAACCGAGCTTTACGCTATTCTTATGCGCGAATACGGAAGTGACCGCGCGCCAAACGTCAAGCTGCTGCTTGATGCGCTCGACGCGATCACGGATTTTCACGCGCATTACTACAATCGCCGCGAGTGTGTCGACAGTCTGCTATTAAATCACCACACGACCGACGTTTATCGGGAGCAAAAGGGGATACTTCTCGGTATGCTCGATCGACTTGAAGCCGAGAATGCGGCTACTTTTTCACCCGAGCACCGACGCCTGCTTTACGATTTTGCTTTGCATATTGATGAGCATCACGCAAGCCTGCCGAAACACGAAACGCTCACGCACAACGATTTTACACCGCGCAATATCTTCTGGCGCAAGAGTGAAATTATGATCTACGATTGGGAGCTGGCTTGCTATCAGTGCCCCGAGCACGATCTGGTAGAATTTCTTCTCTTTGTGATGTCTCGGATGAGCGACGGAGAGATAGTTTCACTGATAGAATACTTCAAGGAAAAGCTCTTCTCTAAGTGCGGAGTTTCCTTTGACGGCGAGACGTATGGCAGAATTCTGCGCTTCAATCTGCTTGAATACTGCACAAACCGTCTCAGTCTTTACAGAGTGTGCAACAAGGAGCTGCACGTAGATTTTATCGACGAGCTTGCAAAGAACGCGGAAAGATTATTGACGCTGATGAAGATATAGGAGGAATATTATGAGCAAAGAGCTGGATATTTTACAGCTTGCAGACGACTATGAGAAAGTGACATATAAGGATGCGCAGGCGTATCTGATAATAAACAAGAAAATTAAAGAATACAATTGCCTTTTCGGGTTTATAGATTTTCCCGACGATCACGAGACGGCAAAGGGACTGTTCGATCTGCTCGAGCGCAAGGCACTCGAGCGCGGATATCACCACCTTGTCGGTCCTGTCAACTACTGCACCTGGATGAGCTACCGTTGGACGATCAGCAATTTTGATTGCAAGCTCTTTCCCGACTGCACAAATCCCGCGTACTATCCGCAAATGATCGAGAAACTCGGCTACCGTCAGCTATACACCTATCGAAGCGCGGTGGTGAACACCAACAATCCGCTCTACGCGCTCGGCGAGGTCATACTCAAGCAAAAGCAGAAGGAGGGCTTTGTTTTCCGTCTGTTCGAGCGCGAGGAAATGTATGCTATGGCGCGTGAGGTCTACGACATATCGATCGACGCCTTCCGCGGCAGTTATCTTTATTCTGAGATCCCCTTCGAAGCCTTTAAGGAAGGGTATCTGAGCTGGACCTACGGACTCGAGAGCGCGATGTTTATCGCGTACGACGGCGAGACACCCGTGGGATACGTATACGGATACAAAAATCCTTACGGAGATCAGTTCATAGCAAAGACCACGGCGGTCAAGAAGGAATACCAGAAGAACAAGCTATACGTTGCTCTGCTGTATCTCGGATGCAACTACGTCAAGGAGCAGGGCTACGACGAGACAGTGTACCATTTTCAGAACGAGCAGAAGGATACCTTCAAACGCTACGATGGGGACGTTGAGTCGAACGAGAAGCGTTACGCAGTTTACATAAAGGAGTTTTAGGATGGAGAGATGTGTCCGTTGTCTTAACGACACCACGGTAAGAAATTTTAGGCTTGACGGCGACGGTGTCTGCAATTTCTGCCGCGCGTATTCAAAAATTGAGGACAAGCTGAATGACGACGCGCGTATGCAGAAGCTTTTTCTTGATAGGATCGAGAGAGTGCGCGGTAAGCACGCATACGATGCCGCCGTGGGTATTTCGGGTGGCAAGGACAGCGTGTACGTTCTCGATCAGCTGATCAACGTCTATCACCTCAAGGTAAAGGCGTTCACTATGCTCAACGGATTTTTCAGCGACGAAGCGCGCGAGAACGTGGACAGACTCGTCGCAGAATTCGGTGTCGAGCACGAATATATCAGCTTTCCGTCCGATATGCTGCAGAGATTTTACCGCTACACTATGTCAAAATGGCTCGTGCCGTGTATTGCTTGCTCGTATATCGGATACGCGTCGATGATAAATTACGCATCGAAAATAGACGCAGGCATCTGCATCCACGGCAGAAGCCCCGAGCAGATGCTCCGCGCATACGGCTACGATGTTTTCACGGAATTCGTAGATGCGGGGCTTACGGATATAGGCGAGCTCGATATCTCGGCTACCTACACCAAGATACTTTCGGATATCGGCAAGAAGATGGACGAGCAGCTTATGAGGGAGATCGAGGGCATACTTTTGCAGGACGTAAAGGAGAACGACTTCCGCGAATTCGTTCCGTATTTTCTCTATCACAGATACAATGAAGCGCAGATCGTCGATTACCTCTACAAAAACACCTCATGGCAGCCAAAGACCGACGGGTACAATCATTACGATTGCAAAATACATAACGCGAGCCGCTATATTTACCGTTGCTTTGAGGGCAGACCGCACGCGTTGCCCGAGATCAGCGCGCGCGTGAGAATGGGCGAGATAACGCGCGAGGAGGGAATGGCGATCTTAGCGTCCGACACGGTCGACTCGAGTGCCAAAAAGGAGCTGAGAGAGCTTTGCAGATACGCAGGTGTCAGCCCGACGCTGACGCTTCTCAAGGCGAAGATCTATAAAAGGATACGCAAATGATGAACCTACTTAAATATTTATTTTTACACAAGCGAACGCTTTTGTATCTCGCGCTCGCACTTGTGCTCAGCGCGATATTCGTGTTTCTCAGCGGAAATCAGATGTGGCTTGCGCTGACGGGAATATTCTTCCTGCTCGCGTTTCTTATGCGAATTGCGGACGATTTTTGCGACTATGAGAAAGACGCCGAGAGGGGAAGAGTCTGCGAGCTTTCAAAAAAAGGGCTTGCGCTGCTCTACGCGGTACTTTCGGTAATATTCCTCGCGCTACACATCTTCGCATTCGGTGCGTGGGGCTTGGCGGCGCTGCTCTTTGTTGGCTATATTCTGCTTGAGGAGCGCGTAGAGATACTCCAGCGCGCCTTTATGCTCATTCTTTCCTGCAGCTATCTGTTGCTTTTGTGCGGTGAGATCAACGTTCGCTCTGTCGCCGTTGATATCTGGCTCGCAATTTCGCTGATAGCTCCCACTTTATTTGCAATATACAAAAGGAGAAAACGCAAATGAGGCTTTTTGCAGATGCCGATTACAAGGAAATATCACGCGCAAGCGTCGGCGGCAAGGCGGCAGGTCTTGCGCATCTGACGGTAGCGGGCATCAACGTTCCGACCTGGTTCGTGCTCACCACAGATTGCTTTGAAGCTTTCCTTGGCGAGAACCTGACCGAGTACATAGAAACATTAGAAAATTATAAGGCAGAGGACAGAGAAAAGCTCGCCTCGCTTATTGAAAATACAGAGTTTTGCGAGAAACTGAAGTCAAAGATCCGCGCCGAGATCGCGCGCCGCTTTGATACGGGCGATCGCCTCGCGGTGCGCTCGAGTGCCGTCGATGAGGACTCAAATTCGCATTCCTTTGCGGGAATGATGGATTCATTTCTCGACGCACCTGCGGACGATAGTCTGTTTGAGTGCATCAAAAAGTGCTATCTCTCTGCGTTTTCCGAGAGGATAATGAAATACCGCGAGCAAAACGGGCTTATAACTCCGTCTATCCGAGTCGCCGTTGTGATACAGAAAATGATAGATGCCGATCACGCGGGTGTTATCTTCACCTCTGATCCGCAGACTAATGATCCCGACGAGGCGCTGATAAGCGTTGTCGGCGGCACGGGCGAGAAGCTGGTGTCGGGCGAGAGCAACAGCTCGGATTATATCCTTGACTTTGAGGGAAACATAGTTGCCCGCTCGGAGAGTGACGGTATCAGTCTTTCTGACGAGATACTGAAAGAGTTACACGAACGCGCGCTGACGATAGAGAAGAGCTTCAGTCCGAGGATCGCGCAGGACATCGAGTTCTGCATCAAGGACGGCGAGATCTATTTTCTGCAGAGTCGTGCAATTACGACTCACAGTCATATAGATAAAAACAAGACGCGCGTGATACTCGATAATTCGAATATCATCGAGAGCTACTCGGGCGTTACCACCCCTCTTACTTATTCCTTTGCGCGCGAGGTCTATGCCAAGGTCTATAACCAGACGCTGAAGCATTTTTATATCAAGCAGGAGGCTATCGACGAAATTCAGGACGACCTGCAGCATATGCTTCTGTTCTATGAAAACAAGATCTATTACCGCCTCAACAGCTGGTACAGAATGACCTCGCTCTATCCCGGGTATGAGACCAATAAGAAATATATGGAAAATATGATGGGTGTCAAGGTCGCCCTCAAGGAGAGCAAGCGGCAGGCAAAGCTGCGCCAGCTTCGCATCTATCTGCACTGTATCAGCGCGATGTTCCGTATCAAAAAGGACAGCGACAGATTCAGAGAGAACTTTGAGGCGATAACCGGCCCCTATTACAGAAAGGATTTCGAGGGTATCTCTAACTCGGAGCTGCTTGAGATATACGACACTATAGAAGCACAGATACTCGATAAATTCACCGTTCCGATCACAAACGATATGGCGACTATGGTGGTCTACGGAATTCTTTGCGATTGGGTAAAGAAGCTGCCCGTGGAGAACCCCGAGGGAGTCATCAGCGATATTCTCGGCAAGCAAGGGCAGGTCGAGAGCGTTGGGCAGACGTTTGAACTCTTCAAGATCGTAAATAAGATCAAGAGCGACACAGAGCTCTCAAAGCTGTTTCTCAGCGGCGATCATTCTGCCATATGGGCAGAGCTCGATCGGAGAGAGGAGCTTGCCTCGGAGCTTGACGAATATATCTGCCGCTACGGCGCGAGAACTATGGACGAGCTAAAGCTCGAGACCGAGACGATGCTTGAGCGTCCTGAGCAACTTTTCGATATGATAGCGCAGTATCTTGCGATAAACACCGATCTTTCGGTCTACCGCGAGAGCGACGGAGAAGAGAGCAAGAGTAAAGAAGAGGCACTCTACTCGGCTTGCTCTGCATTCAAGCGACCGCTCATGAGGCTTCTTGTGCGCATAACCAAGTTCTTCGTGCGCAACAGAGAATCTCTGCGCTTGCGCAGGACCTATATCTATTCTATCGTGCGCAAGATCTTCTTGCGTATGGGCGCAAATCTTGAAAATGCGGGTGTCCTTGAGCACGGAAGAGACGTTTTCTATCTGCAAAAGGACGAGCTTTTCTTCTATGCCAAGGACGGATGTGAGGATATTTCCTCGCTCAGAGCAACCGTTCTTGCGCGCAAGAACGAAATGGAAGAAAATCGAGGAAAGCCGGTCAATGAGAGAATGTACTTTTACGGCGAGCTGAGTCGTGATAATATGATCCCAATCTACAGCCGACAGGAAGCGGCGCGCGGCAAGAGCAATCTGCTGTCGGGCGTTGCGGGCGGCGGAGGTGTCGCGGTCGGCAGAGTGAAATACGTTGAAGATCCTACCGACGCTGACGTGAGAGGTCGGATCCTGATGGCAAAGAGGACCGATCCCGGCTGGACGGTGCTTTTCCCGATGGCAGATGCAATTATCATCGAGCGCGGAAGCGTGCTCTCGCATTCTGCGGTGGTCGCGCGCGAGATGGGGCTGACGCTTGTAGTCGGCATCAGAGGACTTACCGATGTGATCAAGGACGGAATGCTCGTCAGAGTCGACGGTATCAACGGAACGGTTGAAATTTTAGGTGAAGGGGAAGAAAACTGATGGCAAAAAAGCAGAAGGATATCTTTTCCTTTATCCGCTACGCAAATTGTTGGGAGGACAGCGAGGTCCTTCGAAAAGCATTGAGGATACAAAGCGGCGAGAGAGGTGTTTCTATCGCATCGGCGGGAGATAACACTCTCGCGCTTCTGCTCGACGATCCGTCCGAGATCATAGCATTTGACCTCAACGAGACTCAGCTTTTCTGCGTTGAGCTCAAGATGGCGGCGTTTTGCGCGCTGAGCTATCCCGAGATGCTGGAGTTCATCGGTGTGCGTAAGAGCAAGCAACGACTCGCGCTTTACAAGAAGACAAGAAAATATATGTCGCAGAGTGCGGTAGAGTATTTTGATGCAGATCTCGCCTTGATCAAGCGAGGGATTATGCACAGCGGCAAGTTTGAAAAGTATTTCAGACTCTTCAGAGTCTTTGTCGTTCCGCTTTTTACGACTCGTCAGAGCTGTGAGCGCTTCACATCACTTTGCGATCCAAAGGAGCAGGCGGTCTACTACCGCAAGCATCTTGACAACAGAAGACTGCGCCTGCTTTTCGGCATATATTTTGGCAAGCGGGTGATGGGACGGCTCGGTCGCGACAAGAGCTTTTATCGCTACGTGGACGACAGCGATAACGTGGCGGTGAGGATCAAAAAGAGATTTGAGCTTGGTGTCTCGAACGTGCCGAACGCGACCAATCCCTATCTTAAATACGTTCTGTGCAATCGCTTTGAGGAGGCGGCTCTGCCCGAGTACCTCAAGCGTGAGAATTTTGAGACTATACGAAACCGACTCGGGCGGATAAAGCTCGTCAAAGGGGATCTGCTTTCTCTAGACGAGAATGACTATGATTTTTTCAATCTTTCGGATATTTTTGAATATATGAGTGACAATGAATTTGAGCGCAACGTGGCACATATTGTCGGCAATTCCGCATCGCAGGCAAGAGTTGCCTATTGGAATATGCAGGGGAACAAATATATCGACACGAAAAAACTGACATATCAGCGAGAATTGTCCGAGAAACTTTTTGTCTCTGACAGAGCCTTTTTCTACAAGGACTTTCGCGTGTACGTCAAGGAGGATATATGAGCCATATCGTTGAGCGATTTATAGAAATATGTGACGAATATAAGGACAAGCCCGCTTTTGTGTTTGCAAAAAAAGGGGAGCTTGTAGAGAAGAGCTTTTGTGAGTTTGAGAGGGATGTGCGCGCGGCGGTCGGATACCTCTCGGATATGGGCGTGCGCCGCGGTGAGAGAATACTTACCTTCGCGCTTCCGTCCTACGAGCTCTGCACCTTTATGCTTGCAAGTATGTCGCTTGGTGCGTCGCTTATGTACGTCGACTCCTGGGCAGATCAGAAGAGACTCAGGGGCGCGTTTGAGCAGTACCGCCCCGAGTGCATACTCGTCTCAAGAGCGACCGCAAAGATCCGACTTTTACTGCGTGAGATGCACTCGATCAAAAGAGTGCTCTACGTTGACAAAGAGATAAACGAGCCGACAGTTAGCGTAAATGCCTTCGCGAAGGATATTCCCGAGGAAACTGTGGCTCTTCTGACGCTGACCACGGGCTCAACGGGACGACCGAAGGCGGCGATAAGAACGCACGGACAGCTCCACGAGCAGCTTATGCTGGTCTGCAACAATATGGAGATGAAGAGCAGGGAAGAATACGTGCTGACCACTTCGTTTATGTACGTTTTTTCGAATATACTCAGCGGATTTACTACGGTACTTCCGTGCCTGCGGCTCGGTCATTCCTCACCTGCAAAACTCGATCGAAAGCTTGCGCTCTTCTGCCCGCTCCCGATCAGTATGATCATCACCACACCCGATTTCTGCCTCTCGGTGTCAAACCGCTTTCCTACGCTGAGACGGCTTTACCTTGGCGGCGCGATACTCACGCCAAGCGAGGCAGAGAGGATATATGAAAAATTCAGACATGCCGAGATCACCTACATCTACGGCGCGACCGAGTGCAATCTGATCGCATCTACTCGCCTTGAGGACTATATTGCTGACTTGAAGCGCGGCAGATCGGTGCTCGGCAGAGCGGTCGAGGGTGTGCAGATCCGCATCGGCGAGAACTGCGAGATAATGGTCTCGGCGATGGCTATGCTCGACAAGTATCTTGACGCGAGCGCCGCTAACAAGGAGACCGACGAAAATAATCTGCTCTGGCACAAGACGGGCGACGCGGGCGAGCTACGCGACGGAAAACTCGTCTACTTCGGCAGATGCGACAAGCGACTTCGGGGTAGAGACGTGATATACAGCTCTCAGCTCGAGCAACGTATATGCGTGCGCTTTAAAGATATCGAAAAATGCGCGGTATGCGTCGATAAGCACGACGGGAACAAGATCTGGGTGTTCGCGGTCTGTCGGGACGGCGGAAAATTCGAGCACGGCGAACTTTGCGCTTACGTGAGCGAACAGCTTCCCGAGAGAGAGATCGTGATCAGAAAGCTTTCGAAGATGCCCTGCGACGTAAAGCACCATACAAAGATAAATTACAATGCACTGCAAAAGAAAATGAAGTAAAAATGTACAGTATCAAGCAAATTTTAGAGTCCCGAAGAGAAATTTTCGGGAATGAGGATTACATATTTGAAAAAGTAAACGGTCGCTTTGTCGGCAGGACCTACGGCGAGTTTGTCGACGACGTGTACGGCTTTGCCTCGCTCTTGCAAAAAGAGGGGCTCGTCGGCAAAAAAATAGCGATATTCGCAGCCAATTCCTACGCTTATATGGTGGCGGATGCCGCAATTATGGGTTTTGTCGGCATTTCGGTCTGCATCTCGAAGGAGTGGAGCGCTGAGAGTCTTATCGAGCTTGCCGAGCAGATAGAGCTCGACGCGATGATCTACGGCGACCGACAAAAAGAAAAGGTGGATGCGCTGAGGCTCCACTTTGAAAAGATAAAATATATTCCGATAGAGACGGTGGCAGGACACGCGCCGACGGGCGAGCTGATAGACGATCTTGTCGACCCGAGCGGGTGCTCGAAGATCATTTTTTCCTCGGGTACTACGGGAATTCCAAAGGCGGTAATGCTCTCGCAGAACAATATGTTCGCGTGTTGGGAAGATCTCTGCCGCCGCGCTCCGCTTGACAGTAGCGACGTTGACTATCTCTTCCTGCCCCTGCATCACGCGTACGCGGGCATCTGCAACTTTCTCTATTCGATGATCAGTGGAATGAAGATATATCTGTGCAGCTCGACTGCATCTATGCTCGAGGAGCTGCAAGAGGTCAAGCCGACAGTCTTTTGCGCCGTGCCGCTCATATTCGAGAGGATATGTGCCGCGTGCGTAGAGAAGAATATCGAGCCTTTGGCGGTGTTCGGCGGCAATATCCGATATATGTTCTGCGGCGGCGCTTGGTTTGATCCCAAACTGCGCGAGTTCTTTTTGACGCGCGGAGTCGATATTATGAATTCCTGCGGGCTTTCCGAGACCTCGTCGCTCATCAGCCTCGACTACCCGAAAGCGACGGCACTCGCGTCGGTCGGACGGGTGATGGAAAATATGACGCTGAAGATCGACAAGCCAAACGCGGACGGCGTTGGTGAGATAATAGTCAAGGGCGAGAACGTCTTTCTCGGGTACTATAATAACCCCGAGGCAAACGCAAAGGCCTTTGATATCGACGGATTTTTCCACACGGGAGACCTCGGACGGCTCGACGGAGATATACTTTACCACTGCGGAAGAATAAAAAAGGTGATCGTGCTCTCAAACGGCGAGAACGTCTACCCCGACGAGATCGTCGCACTTCTGCTGGGATACCCCGAGCTGAAAAGTGCAAAGGTGTATGAGAAGGACGGAAGGATATGCGCAACCCTTTTCACAAATACACGCATAGATCCGCAGAAAATCGTCGATAGCGTCAACTCCCGTCTTCCCAAATACTCTCGCATCCAAGCCTTCGAGACGCTCGACGACTCTATCGGCACGAGAATGAAGTGATCAAAAGTATTTTGTCGATTTTTTGCGTATATTACGTATAAAAGCAATAACGGAGAAAATATGAACCAATATCTGAAAAATCTGAACAAGATCGAGTTCGTAGTGACCTACGTTTGCACGGGGAAGTGCAAGCACTGTTTCGAGGGAGATCACACGGCTTGCGGTGAGCATATCGATCCGCATATTGCTGCGGATGCGGTGCGAAAGATCGCATCGGAGTATGACATCAAAACCGTTATGACCTTTGGCGGTGAGCCGCTTTTGTACACGGATGCGGTCTATGAGATTATGAAAACCGCAACGGAGCTGAATACTCCTAGGCGGCAAGTCATCACCAACGGCTATTTTTCAAAGAATGCCGACAAGATTCGCGAGGTCGCGGAGCAACTTGCCGCGTGCGGCGTGAACGATCTACTTTTGTCGGTAGATGCGTTCCATCAAGAAACCATACCGCTTAACGTAGTGAGGCAATTTGCCGCAGAAGCAAAGAAGTGTGCTATCCCGATCCGTCTTCAGCCTGCGTGGCTGGTGAGCGCGACGGATGACAATCCGTACAACAGGAAAACGAGGGAGATTCTCAACAGCTTTGCGGATATGGATATTACCGCAAAC
>JAGBIA010000086.1 GCA_017935225.1 Clostridia bacterium
GGTCGCTCGTCGCAACGAGCGAAATCTCCTTTCGGCGTTTTCTTTTTCTTAGCTTTTTCTTTTACGCCTTTTGTGTTAAAAGAAAAAGCGGATAAACGGTCATATGTCATCACCGTATGCGCACTAATCACCAAAATTCCATCAAATCCGTAGGGGCGAACTGTGTTCGCCCGCGTTGGAGTAAAAGTAACTTTTTGTCGTGCAACGGGCGACCGCAGGTCGCCCCTACCGGTTAGATAGAGATCGTTTGTTCCGTCAACAGACAAACGCGCGTCCTCTGCCAATTTTGCACTTTGCATTCTGCATTTTGCATTCAACGCATTACAGTTTTATCTTTATTTCCACCGCGATACCGAGGATGCGTGCCTCGCCCGTTTCGAAGTCGTCGGTCGAGAGCTTTATCGGCTGATAATCCTCGTTCTCGGGCATAAGGTAGACCGTCTTTTTCGAGCGGTGAAATCTTTTCACTGTCGCGCTCTCGCCGCCGACGAGGCAGGCGACTATCTCGCCGTCCTCCGCATACTGCTGCTTATGAAAAAGCACGAGCGAGCCGTCAACCATTCCGATATTCTTCATACTGTCGCCCTGCACCTTGAGGTAAAAATACTCGTCGGTGTCACTCACGTCCGCGTATTCGTAGCCGAGCACGCTCTCGTTCGTGATGATGGGCGAGCCTGCGCGTATCTCACCGATGATGGGTATGCGCAGAAAATCCGGCGCGAGCCGCGGTATCTGTCCGCCCTCTATCTGCCCGGTCATATACTCGAGAGATACGCCGAAATAGTCGGCAAGCAGCTTCATCTTCGCGGTCTTAGGGTGCGATCTTCCGTTCTTCCAGTCGCTCAGCGTGGAGGCGGCGATGCCGGTGTCCTTCGATACGCGATAGACTGTCGTTTTGTTCATTTTCAATAATTGCTCAAAGATTTTATAGCTCATATTGATCTCCTTTTTGTAGGATGTTACAAATATTACGGAAATGCGAAATAACACTTGACAATAGTACGGAAATCCGTTATAATTTATACATACGCTTTAATTATATACCACCGAAAACGTTTTGTCAATAGAATTTTTCAAATTGGCAAATAATAAGCAAAACCGAAATAAAAAAGGAGGGATGCTATGTGTGATATCTGCGGGCGGATGTTCTGTCCGCCCTCGTGCCCGTCCTACGACGGAAGAGATGCCGAGCGAGGCTTCAGCCTTGGCAGATGCGCGGTGTGCGGCGCGCATCTGTACGAGGACAGCGACTTTTTCGGCGACGGATACAAGCTTTTGTGCGATGGGTGTCGGGTAATTGCAGAAAATTTTGCCGAGTGCCCGACTGTTTTGGGATCTGTATATCGAAAGGAGAAAAATGACCGAGGAGACGGTTAAAATTACGCGAACTATAACTGTTACAAAAGAGGAGTACAGCGAGGTAGAGAACTACCTGCGTACTTACGGATTTTACAAGAAGCTGCTCAAGCTCGAGAAATACGAGCAGGAATATTTCGAAAGAGGGCGGCTGCCCGAGATCAACGTCTGGGAGGATCCGAGCGGCAACACGGTCGCGGTCGGCAAGATGTTTGAGGTAAGGCATTTTATTATGAGCATGCAGAACTGTGACGAAAAGCTGATGCTCTACAATATTTACGTCAAGGGCCGCTCGGTCGAGCGGTGTGCTGAGCTTATGGGAATATCGCGCAGCTCTGCTTTTCGCTTAAAGAAGCGCGCGCTGGTGCTCGCCGCTGAATACTATGCCCAGAAGAAGCGCTGGGAGAAAAAATAAAATTTTAGCCTTTGGTCACTTGGCGGGAGAAATATTGACATTCTTCTGTAATTATGATATAATGTTTCTGCTAAATTCAAAGGTGCTAAATGTGTTTGGCGCGTTGAGGAGGTGATGTTCATGAAGGCCGTTTTTAAGGCTGTTATGATACTTAGCTCGGAGAAC
>JAGBIA010000087.1 GCA_017935225.1 Clostridia bacterium
CAATATTAAAGGAAACGATTTCTGAAGCTTGGAGTGCTCCAATCAGCAACAAACTGCACACTTCTATCTTTGGTGTTGGAACTGTTAATATATCGGACTGCGTTGAAAAAACACTGTCGCATATTGAAAATGCTTGAGTTGTATTTTTTATGCAGTCGAACCTGAGAGGTTCGAACCCAAACATAATCCGCTCCTACGGAGCGATGCCATACATCACTTCGTGATAATTACATACGCGACTTCGTCGCAATTTCATCCACGCTCGCGCGTGATTACATACAACGGCTGTGCCGTTGATTATATGTTGCTGATTTTCTTGACATTATTACAAATATATGTTATAATAAATCATCCTCGGTGTGTACAGAAAGGATGAAAAAATGGACGGTAAGTTACTTATTAGAAGATTTATAGCATTCCTGATAGATTGGAACATTATGTTCGGAGTTGCTATGGCAATTATGTTTTTCGGCCCCGGAAATACTTCGGAATATTTTCTATATCCAAGCATTAAAATGTTCACGTCGTCGGGATTTCTTTTGGGGATTGCTTGGCTATTTCTATACTGTTTGTTTAAAGATTGTCTGTTCGGCAGAAGAAGCTTGGGCAAGTTGATTTGCGGATTGGCTATCCAAAGCTCCGAAACAGGAGAAAAGGCATCTTTCGGAAGTCTGATATTAAGAAATATTACATATGCCATCGTCCAGATAGAAGTGATTTTTGTCTTGGTCGGTAAGGGCAAAAGGCTTGGCGACTCTATCGCAAAAACACAGGTCGTGCCAAAAAAGAAAGATCAGCTTTCGTAAAAGGTAAATTTTATGCTATAATGAAAGAAGAATGGCGGTGTACTGATGAATAAATTTTTCCAAAGATTACTTTTGTTTGAAAAGTTTGAAATTAAAACTAAATTAAAAAAGCAAGAGGTGCTGCAAAAGGTAAGCTCCTTTGCTGATCCCGCATATACAGATTATTACGGAACGGTATCGGACAATGGATTTTTTCTTGCCGAAAAAAATGTAAAGTATTCGGGAGGACATACACAGAATCCTTTTGCCCCGATAGCAAGGGCAAAAATTTACGAAAATGACGGTATCACATCTGTGTCGGTAGTTTTAAGAATGAATATTCTTACGTTAATTGTGTTTGTGCCGATATATTTGTTATCGTTGCTACTCATAGTGACTTTTCCCATTATGCTGCTGACATTACATTTTACATTTGTAAAGCCTGCGAGAAAGTTAAAGGAAACCCTTGAGAATTTACTCCAGGAAAAAGAATAAACAAAATCCGCTTTCGTAAGGTGCGTGTTCTTAAGGATAGTTTTTGAAATTTAATAAAATACGTTACCTACCGACAGGAAAAGGACGAAGAGTTGTAGAAACTCTTCGCCCTCTTTTCTTTACAAGCACTGCATCTGTGTCCACGGATGCTATTTTTAGTTATGAGTTATGAGGCTCGCCTTTGCTCGCCGTTATGGGTTTGCTTCGCAAACGTTATGATATGATCGCTCTGTTACTTCAAACCGTGCCGTCAGGCACATCATAACTTGGCGTAGCCAATCATAACGCTAAGCTCGCCGCAGGCGATCATAGTTGCGTAGTGTCCTTAAGGGCACTACGCATAAGAAGGCGGATTTTTTGCTTTTATTATTGCAAATATTATTGCAAAGCATTTTGTTTTATGCTATAATTAGCTATAGAAAATCCATCGGAATGGGAGGAAATTATGAGTCGAAAATACGACGTTGCGGCATATATATGGCCCGCATATACGGGAGACGAGCCTCGCACGAGAATGTTCTGGCGCGAGGGAATAGGCGAGTGGCAGTCGGTCAAGAATTCCGCTCCAAAGTCAAACGGATATTTTTGGAACAGACATCCGCTGTGGGGATATCAGAACGAGGCAGATCCGAAGGTAATGCAGGAGCAGATCGAAGCCGCTGTCAGCCACGGTGTCAACGTTTTTATATACGATTGGTATTGGTTCGATAACCGCCCTTTCCTTGAAAATTGCCTCAACGACGGCTTTTTGAAGGCGGATAACCGAGATAAGATGAAATTCTATCTTATGTGGGCAAATCACGATGCCAACAACTATTGGAATATCGACCTCTCGGACGATTACGGCAATACGGTCATATGGAACGGCGCGGTCAGCCGCGAGGTGTTTGAGACCGTTGTTGATCGCGTAGTAAAGAAATATTTCTCCGAGCCGAATTACTACAAGATCGACGGTTGCCCCGTTTTTATGATATACGACGTCAACAATCTTTTGAGCGGACTTGGCGGAATTGAGAAAACACGAGAAGCTCTTGAATATTTCAGAGAACAGACCAAGCGCGCGGGATTTCCCGATCTTCACCTGCAGTTTACAATCTGGGGTGAGAATTCGGTAAACCTCAGCGGATTTGACTCGAATATGCAGGGATCAACAAAGAATATCGTATCCTTGCTCGGTGCTGACAGCGTTTCTCACTATCAGTTCGTGCATTTTACGAATATCGACCGCGACTACTGCGAGATACTTGAGGACGTTAAAAAAGAATGGGCGAGAATTGACGCCGAATATTCCGTGCCGTATTTTCCGCATATCTCTTGCGGATGGGATAATAATCCGCGCTTTTGCAGGTTCAGGGGTGGAATTGTGAAGAACAACACGCCCGAGAATATCAAAAAGGGAATGCAGATGGCAAAGGAATATCTCGACAAGCACCCCGAGCTTGTGCCGCTGGTTACGGTAAATTCCTGGAACGAGTGGACCGAAACGAGCTATCTTGAGCCCGACGATCTTTACGGATACGGATATCTTGAAGCAATCAAAGAAACATTTTTGGATGATTAACTAAGGAGAAAATTATGTATATTCTTTATAAAAACAATTCCTTTTGCATCTCGGATGCGGCAAGTGACGGCGCAGTCTGCGAGCTTTTGGCTCCCGTGTGCATCGAGAATAATAGCGAGACGGTTATTCCGCTTTCTGAGGCGAACGGAAACGTGGCTATCTACAAAAATGAAGAAAACGAAGTAAAGCTTACGGTAGAGAAGGTCAGCGACACGCTATTTTATCTCCGCCGTACTTGGAAGAATACCGCAAAGACTGCGCGCACTCTGCGCCTCTCTCAACGCGTGCGCCCGATATTCGAGGTGGGAAGATACCTGATCCCGTGCGTCAGCATCAACGGAAACGAGTTCGGCGCAGGCTTTGAGCCCAAGGGGCTTGAGCGCGATGGAAAGCGTTGGGTTTTCGGATACGATCGCGCCGCCATCCCCGCCTGCACTCTGACAGAGAACTCGGATTTTGCCTGCGCGCTCTTCGCGTCTGCCGAGGATGCCCTCTCGCTCGAGTCGTCCTGCTCGATATACAAGGACGAGCAGGGAAGCTTTGTTCAGGAGCTTTCTCATCCCGTCGCCGAGCTTCCGATTACCTATTCCTCGCGCGACAAGTACGCAGAGGGCTACGAGAGCTTCCTGACTCTTGCACCCGACGAGACGCTCGAGCTCGGCGCGTATCTGTCGGTATCCAAGCCTCGTTGGGAGAACTACGGCATCTGCGACGTGCTTGATTCTGCGCTCGAGCTTTACGGCAACAATGACAACATCAACTGTCCCACGCACAAGCAGCTCTGGGATCGCTCGATCACCTTTGCAAAGAGTCTCGTCTCTGATCACAAGGGAAACAAGGGATTTATCATCGGATTTTTGCCCGACGGCAACGGTGGATTTTCCTATCGCGGCGACACCTGCTTCGAGCTTGCGTGGTGCGGTCAGAACGTCCTCTTTTCTCGTATGCTGATCGAGGACTATATCCGCTTCGGCCACAAGGACTCGCTTGACACCGCGCTTGAGATACTCGACACGCGCGCGGCTATCTGCACGGCAAAGTCTGGACTTCTCGCGGCTCAGCTCCGTGATTTCGAGAACCTCGACGGCGCGGCGGCTGACACCTGCAATATGGGATACGGCGCGTATGAATTCGTCAGAACCTACCTCACACTCAAAAATATCGGCATCGACAAGCCTGCATATTTTGACGCCGCAAGGGGCTTTTGCGACTTCTTCTGCGAGAATTACTCGGAGATCTACGGCTTTGGCAAGAAATGGCGACTTGATGGCACGTGTCTTGACGAGGGCGGCACGATTGGCGGCTTTGTCATTCCCGCGCTGATCAAGGTCTACGAAGTTACAAAAGAAGAGAAGTACCTCGCGCTTGCAGAGCGGTCGATGAAGTTTTATATGGAGCGCGACCTTGATAAATTCGTCAGCACCGCGGGCGCGCTTGACACATGTTGTGTTGATAAGGAGACCTCGTTCCCGTTCATCGTCAGCGGAATTCTGCTCTACGAGAACACCAAGAACGAGCTCTACCTCGAGTACGCAAAGAAAGCGGCTTACTATTTCACTTCCTGGATGTTCCATTACGATCCGATCTATGCTGAGGACTCCGAGATACGCGAGTACGGTGTGACGGTCAAGGGAATGACCTCGGTATCGGCTCAGCATCATCATCTTGATATGTACGCAGGCATCGTGGAGCCTTATCTGAGACGCCTTGCCAAGATCACGGGTGACACTCTCTGGAAGATCAGAGCCGATATGATGTGGCGCGCGGTAACTCAGTACATCGGCGACGGCGAGCTTGAAATACATAACGTAGTTCGCCCGATCGGCTCGCAGAACGAGGCACTTTTCCACTGCCGCTGGGGCTTTGGTGACGGAAAGAGAGGTCAGCTCAACGATTGGCTCGTCGCGTGGCCCTGCGCGTTCAGACTCTCGGTGCTTGCCGAAGAGGAATTTTAAGATCATATAAACAAAAAATCTCCTGAGACTCTGGCTCAGGAGATTTTTTGTATGTTAAATAAGGCTTTTTCCTTCCCATTCTTCGCCGGGCTCAACTCCGAGAAGTTTTGTGACTGTGGGGGCGAGATCCTTGATGTTAGCACCCTCGAACGCCTCACCGGGCTCAATATCCTTGCCGTACATTATCACGGGAATGAGCATATCCTCGGGCAGATCTGTGCCGTGAGTTCTGTCGTGACCGCCGTGATCAGCCGTGATTATGACTGTGTAATCGTCCCCGATAGAGTCAACTACGCGATTGATGTTCTCCCAGCTATTCTCAAGCGAGGCGTAGTATTCCGGACTCATCCAACCGTGAGCGTGACCTGCCTCATCGGGATAACCGAAGTAGAGAAATGTGAAATCCACATCCGTGCTGTTAAGGAATGAGATAGCGGCATCGGCAGTCATGGGGTTTGCCTTGTCGTAGCCGAATTTTCCGCCGCTGACGAAATAGGAATAAACGAGCGAGGAGGGGCGAGAAAGATCACGAAGCTGCTCCCAGTTAAAGAAGGAAGCGCAGGTCTTCTTTGCTCTTGAAAGAACCTCGCAAAGACCGTCGATGGGGCGCACCTGCGGCATATACGTGTTCGTCGTCGTGCCGTGTCTGCCGGGATCTACGCTGTGGAAGAGCGACATATGGCAGGGGAACGTGACTGAGGGCATAACTGTTTGCGCGTTCATATTATATGCAGATTTTGATATTATTTTCTGCGCGGCATCTACCTTCGGCAGAGCATCGGGGCGCATTCCGTCAACTAAAATAAGTAAAACTTTCATTATTTTTTGTCCTTCCTTTATTTATAAAATCTGACTGTTATTCACAAAATACAGTTCCTACCGACCATGCAGAGATCTCGGGTATGGTTACGATATATCCGTCCTCGGTCTCTCTTGCACAAAGCTCGCACTCGCCGTTATACTGCGACATAAAGTAGAAACGATTTGCGGCAGGTCTGCGAATGAGAAGCTCAATATTCTTTTCTGCTCCTATCGTGCAGTTTATGACCGATGCCGAAACGGTATTTCCGTTTGTATCTGTGCGCGGCATAAGCACCGCCTGTACGGGTGTCAGTATCTTTGCGGGCATTCCGCCTCCGATATAGTCAATGATGTTAAGCACTCTCGTGCGTTGTGTGGAGGGAACGATGCCTTTCCAGAGGTCGCACGCCATAACCGCCCATTTTCCGCCCTCGGCTGTCCTCATAGCTACGGTTGCATATCCGAACGGAAGCTCGGGATCGTCACAAGCAGGCGCACATATCATATCTTTGTCGTAGTACCCAAGCACCTCGCAGTCCTTCGGGATACCGAGCATAAAGTATTTGTTGTTTCTGCCTGCTGTAAAGAAGCTGGGGCTGAAGCTGTCGTGATAGCCTTTATTTACGGCGTGGTCTGTATATATCTCGTTTGCAACTAACGATTGCGCGGTAGTGGCTCTTACAAGCTTGAATCCAAGATCTATTCCGAGGGATTGCATATATTCAACAGTTTCGGCATCTGTCAGCACGTTAAGGGGAAGAAGATCTGCAAGCTCGTCACGGCTCATTTGCTTTGCGGCTTCGGGGTGGAGAATATATGCATTTGCATCTCTGTAGGTCAGCGGCAAGCCGTTACGAAGCAGGATGTTTGCTCCCGAATAATGCTCGGCATTAAAGGAATATATATCGTCACTATCCGCAAGGGTGCGCAAATGGAGCTTTTTTGATGCGGCAAAGCATATGCCGTCGTCCTTTGAATTGAGTGAAACCTTGGCAAGTTTTTCCCAATATGCATTCTGCTTTGAGAAGAGTTCAAATCCCTCCTCGAAGAACTCGAGAGGCTCGTTGATATCTCCGAGCATAGCGTAGCTCAAATCGGTCATACCGCTTGCAAGATAAACCGTACTTTCAAATGCAGTGCCCGCCATCGTCTTTCCCATAGCGGTGTCGGGTGTATTTTCTATTTCGGGATAGATCCGCTTTACGTAATCGGGAAGCATACTGTTCTGCCACGAAAGGAAATAGGATTTCTCTATGATCTGGTTGGGGTCGTGATCGTTATAAGTTCCGCCGCCCGGTCGATATGAGGGAGGATATCCCGTAACGTCGTACATAGTGTCAAAGATATAGTCGTGTCCGTATCCCGTGTAGGGACCGTTGGCGCAGTTCTGGAGAGAGATCACGGTTTCGGGAGAATGCTCCTTGACGACCTCGCAAAGCTCTCTTGTGAAAGAGGCGATATCCTCACGTATTTGAGTAATATACCGCTCTCTTACGTTAATGTCACCGTGCAGAAAAGCCTCAACAAGAGCTTCACGGTCGAATGAATATCCGTATTTTTGATTGAATTTCGAGATGCAGTGATCGCAGTAGCATCCGAAACTGACAGGAGCGTGGTTTCTTGCCCGAAGATCGTCGTCGATCCAGAATTCACCCGGACGGACCGCACTTACGTAGTACTTTACAAGCTCTCGATTGTACTCTCGAAAATACTCGTCGTTCCAACAGAACGAGTAGTTTGCCACAACTCCGTCGTGTCCTACCATCATTCTGACGGGAGAGCCCTCGCAGACGAGTGCCGAGCAGTCGAGCTTTGACATATATTCACCGTGTCCTATGCTGTTTGAAAGCTGAAGATCAACCGAGATCCCCTCCGCGCGCAGAGCTTTAGCCATTTGCGCAAGCGTGTTTGCATATTCTTTGTGATCGCTGAGCGACGGATATCCGTATCTTGTGTTGAGCCATACCGCATTCATGGAATTGGGATGCTTTTTTATAGTTTTGATAAACTCTTCAAGTCTATTTCCCGAAAAGCCTCTGCCGCCTATTCTTTGAACTATTTTCATAAGTTAGTTCCTTTCTTGAGCCTTTGCGGCCACAATGCAATTATACAGTATGCCGCACTCTTTGTCAATAGCAAAAAGTGTTTTTTTGCTTTGTGCAACGATACAAATAAACTTGAAAAACAGAGCTTTTTTATGCCTGTGACCACTTGACAAAGCTCTGTTTTATTGCTATAATTTTCTTATAAATCTATTCTCGGAGGATATACAAATGAGACTTGGAAGAATTCAGAACAACTATACAAAAGAGGGCTTTGAGCTCGTAGCGGCGCAGGGCCTTGACTTTATAGAGATCTGCCGCAACAATCAGGCAGAGGCGGAGGATCTGATAGCTTCGAAGGATAGCGTAAAAGAGCTGATAAAGCAGACGGGCATCGACATCTCGGCGGTCGGCAGATGGAACCACGATATTCTCGAGGGCGGTGCGATCGTTAAGGAGAAACTTGAGCACTATATCGCTTTTCTTGACTCTGCTATCGAGCTTGGCGCGAAGACCTTCGTTTGCGGATGCAATTACGATGCGTCTGTAAGTTTGTGGAAAAACTACAGCCTTGCTATCGAGTTTTTCAGAACACTTATCGCGCACGCTGACGGCAGAATAAAGATCGCTGTGCACAACTGCGATTGGAACAATTTTATCGTCTCGCCTAAACAATGGGAGGTCGTGCTCGGCGAGCTCCCCGAGCTTATGATCAAGTTTGACGCGTCTCACGCTTATAACAGAGGAGATAACTATCTCGCACAACTCTCTGATTGGGGCGAGCGCGTAGCGCACGTACACGTAAAGGGAACTGTACACGCCGGCAAGAGATTTGTCGATGATCCGCCTGCTGGAATGGACGACATTCAGTGGGGCTCGCTCTTCGCGATCCTCTACGCACGCAAGTATAACGGCGACCTCAGCATCGAGCCTCACTCGGCAACCTGGCACGGCGAGCTCGGAGACGCGGGCGTTCGCTTTACTACCGATTTTATCCGCAGATTTATGCTTTGACGCTGAGCTTAACAGCGCAGGAGAAACAAAATGAAGAAGATAGGAAAAGAAGTGCTCTTTTTGGCGACGGGTGAGAGAAATCCCCGTAACGGCGAGGGCTCGATGATAAGACTGAAGGACGGTCGTATAATGTACGCTTATACCGATTATTACGGAACAGAGGGCGACGACCACGCGACTGCGAGGATTTCGGCTTATTATTCATCCGACGAGGGCGAGAGCTGGGTCGATGGCGGCGTGCTTGTTGCAAAGGACGAGGATGCGCTCAATATTATGTCGGTCAGCCTGCTCCGTATGCAGAACGGCGATCTCGGAGTCGCGTATCTGCGCAAATCGATGAAGGGCGAGGATCTGCTCTGTATGCCCTATCTCGTGCGCTCGTCCGACGAGGGCAAGACCTTTAGCGAGCCGCTCTGTTGTGCGGCAGTAGACGGCTACTACGTCGTCAATAACGACAGACTCGTAAGACTCAAGAGCGGCAGGATCCTTCTCCCCGCGGCATATCACGGCGAGTCGGGTTACAGGGCGCGCCCCGGAGTGCTCAAGGTGCTTTATTCTGACGACGACGGCAGAAGCTGGAAGATCTCTCGCGATACCGTGAAGTCGCCCTACGACGATCCCGTTCAGCTTCAGGAGCCGGGTGTTTACGAGCTCCCCGACGGCAGAGTATGGATGTGGTGCAGGACCGCGTACGGACATCAGTATCAGTGCTTCTCGAGCGATAGCGGAGACACTTGGAGTGCGATCGAGCCTGCCTTCAAATTTACCTCGCCCGATTCTCCTATGCAGATAATAGCTGTAGGGAAGTACACCTTGTCGGTCTTCAATCCCATCGCGTACACCTGCCTTATCGAAGGACGCGAGATGTGGAAGAGCCCGAAGAGAACGCCGTACGTTTGCGCGGTCAGCCGCGACGGAGGACTCTCGTTCGCAGAGAACAGAAAGACATTTGGCAATGGCGGATTTGACGGTTTTATAGACTCTACATATCTGCTTGAGGACGACAGAACGAACAGCTATTGCTATCCCGCGATACTTGAGGTGGAGGACGGATTTTTGGTAGCGTATTATCACAGCAACGGCGCACCATCTTGCCTCAATTGCGGAAAAATAACTAAGGTCAGCTTTGATGAGATCGAAGCTTGAGAGGAGTATTGATATGGAAAACGTAAGAGTTGGATTTATAGGACTTGGAAACAGAGGGAAGTCGCTTCTTGACGTCGTGCTTGCTCAGAATGAGAGCGTAACGGCGGTCTGCGATCTTTACGCAGACAGAGCTGAGAGTGCGGCAAACAAGGTAGAAGAGAAGAGTGGCAAGCGCCCCGCGGAATATATCGATTACAAAAAGCTTCTCGCGGATGAGAGCGTTGACGCGGTAGTCATCTCTTGTGCGTGGGAGGACCACGTGATGATCGCGGTGGACGCGATGAGAGCAGGCAAGGCGGTTGGGCTCGAGGTCGGCGGCGCGTACTCTGTGCATCAGTGCTGGGAGCTCGTCAAGACTTACGAAGAGACGAAAGTGCCCTTTATGTTCCTTGAGAATTGCTGCTTCGGTCGCCGCGAGCTTATGGCGCTCAATATGGTCGAGCTCGGACTTTTCGGTAAGATCGTTCACTGCTCGGGCGGCTATCACCACGATCTGCGCGAGGAGATCGCGTTCGGACGCGAAAACCGTCATTACAGACTCAGAAATTATCTCACACGCAATTGCGAGAACTATCCGACACACGAGCTCGGACCGATCGCAAAGGTGCTTAAGATAAATAACGGTAACCGCATGGTCAGCCTTACCTCGACCGCCTCGAAGGCTGAGGGACTTCACGATTACGCGCTCCGCAAGAAGCCTGATGATGAATTTCTCTGCAACGCTCAGGTCAATCAGGGCGACGTCGTCACTACAGTCATCAAGTGCGCAAACGGTGAGACTATCGTGCTGACGCTTGACACCACGCTCCCGAGATTTTACAGTCGCGGATTTACCGTGCGCGGAACTCGCGGAATGTACGAGGAGGCGACCGACTCGGTATTTCTTGATAACGGCGAGGACTCCAAGTACGATTGGAATTGGCGTGCAAACAAGGTCGGTAACGCGGCAAGCTACACCGACGAGTATGATCATCCGATCTGGAAGAAGTACATCGAGGAGGGAGTTCAGGGCGGTCACGACGGAATGGACTACCTTGAGTTCAAGTTCTTCTTTGACGCGCTCCGCAACGGTAAGCCGATGCCGGTCGACGTTTACGATGCGGCAAGCTGGATGGTAATCACAGCGCTCTCCGAGGTGTCTATCGCGAACGGCAGCGCACCCGTCGAGATCCCCGATTTCACCGAGGGCAAATGGCTTCGCGGCGTGGTGAAAGAGAATATATAGAATTCAGGGAGGAGATTATGAACGATTTTCGTATAGAGATTGGGAAGCCATCTGTTATCGCACAGGGCGAGAATACGGGGTGGGGAAACTATCAGTTCCCGGATATCCATTACACGAAAAGCGGATCTATCTACGTAACCTGGGCTATGCGCCCCGATGACGTTAACTTCTACGGAGGAAAGTCATTTGGCGAGGCGGTATCTGAGGACCTTGGTGTAACGTGGAAAGAACCTCCCCAAAGTTGTGAAGTGATCCCGAATACCTTGTTGAAGAACGGCAAGGCTTTCAAGGGCTTTAAAAAGGAATTTGCATTCAAGAGTGATTATATTGCCTTGCATACCCCGTTAGTCGAGCATAAAGGTGTCAAATATCATTTTGCCGAAGATATAAAGGAGTTTGATGATAAGGTCTTTGGCGTGGAGGTGGATACCGAGACGGGCGAGGAGAGCTTGTTTGAGGTAAAGATCAATTGGAATAACCTTGCACTGATCGAATATCCCGATAATCGCATACTGCCGACGGCATATATGATGGCGGCTTGCGGAGAATATGCCAAGGTCCTTCGGATCGGAGACGCTCTTTATTTTGCAACTTATCACCGAAGCTTTGATATACACGCTAAGACGCGTGAGTCAGCCGTCAATAAATACACGCTTGAGAGCAGTGTGTTCGTTTTCAGATCTGTTGACGAGGCGCGCACCTGGGACTGTATCTCGCAGATCACGGTGAGCGATGACGAATACAGAGAAGAGGACGGATTTGAAGGATTTGACGAGCCTTTGATGGAGATCATGGCGGACGGCTCGGTGGTGATGCTGATGAGAAGCGGCGCGCCGAAAAACCCCTTTGATCCCGACCGTTTTCCGTGTTATATCACCCGCTCGACCGATGCTTGCCGCACGTGGTCAAAGCCTGAAAAATTCGATAGTGTCGGTGTTTTGCCGCAGATACTCCGTCTTGGATGTGGCGTGACCTTGGCTACCTATGGCAGACCGAGGCTGTTCCTCAGGGCAACCGACGATCCGTCGGGCAGAGAATGGGCTGAGCATATAGAGATCGAGCTTGTGCCGAATTCTCACGACAGATCCTGCTACTACACAAGACTTCTTCCGATAGATGATCACAGCGCGCTTTTGGTGCATTCGGATTTCAATTATCCCGATAAAGTCAGCGGAAAACCGAAAAAAACCGTGCTCGCCCGCAGGATCACGGTGATAAAAGAATAAAATCAAAAAGACTTTGACGTAAGGTTCGTGTTCTTAAGGACAGTTTTTGAAATTTAATAAAATACGTTACCTACCGACAGGAAAAGGACGAAGAGTTGTAGAAACTCTTCGTCCTCTTTTCTTTACAACCACTGACTTAATTAAAGACACAAAGGCAATCCATTACAATACTTGCTTATAAAAATAAAATGTAATGGAGAACGAAAATGAAAAATAACTTTGATAATCTTTATGAAAAGCTCGGTGGTACATACCGCGAGGAAAA
>JAGBIA010000088.1 GCA_017935225.1 Clostridia bacterium
AAGTTAGAAGAATACATATATTACTACAACAATGAGAGAATCTCTCTGAAATTAAAAGGAATGAGCCCAGTTCAGTACCGAGCTCATTCACAAGCAATTTAATATTTAATTTTTGTCTAAACTTTTGGGTTCACTTCAGCCGCGTACCGTATTTTTTATTTATTTAGATATTACCTCTACCTTTTCGATTACGATAGGAGTTCTCGGAACGTCCTGCATATACCAGCCGTAAGAACCGGTCTTTGCGTCTGCGATCGCGTCGAGCACGTCAAATCCGTCGGTCAGCTTGCCAAATCCTGCGTACTGAGCGTCAAGATGGGGAGCGTCCTTGTGCATTACGAAGAACTGCGAGGATGCGGAATCGGGATCGCTCGTGCGAGCCATCGAGAGCACGCCGCGGGTGTGCTTGAGGTCGTTCTGCATAAAGCCGTTAGCCTTGAACTCGCCCTTGATCGACTCGGTCTCCTTGTGCTCCATCTCTTCGGTGTAGCCGCCGCCCTGGATCATAAAGCCCTTGATAACGCGGTGGAATATAAGACCCTCAAAGAAGCCTTCTTCACAGAGCTTTAAGAAGTTTGCAACCGTCTTGGGTGCCTTCTCGGGATAAAGCTCGGCGGTCATAGTGCCGAGGTCGCGAATTGTGAATTTGATTACGGGATTAGTCATTTTTTGTCTTCCTTTACATTATTATAAATTATTTTCATCAAGTTTGTAAGCCGCTCTGAAGAGCTCTTGGATGCGCTCGCGCCGTCCGCCGAGCCAGAGCCAGCCGAAAAGAGTCTCCATTCCGGTAGCCGAGCGGTATTCTGACACAGTCGCCGCCCGTGGCGTGTTTGTGTGCCCGACGTTTCTGCCGCGCTTGAACACGGCTTCCTCTTCTTCGTCAAGAAGGGGGAGAATATTTTTCATCGCCTCTGCCTGCTTTGGAGCGCGGACGAAGTCAAGCGCCGCCTTATTGAGCTTTGCCGAGGACGAAAGTCCGAGCTCGCGCACGAGATACTCGCGCACGCAGATCTCAAGTGCGCAGTCGCCGAGATACGCGAGCGATGCGCTGGAATAAGAATTGAGTGAAGAGTCCATAGTGCCTCCGTCAGAATTTTACTCTTGTGACCGATCTGACCTTGCCGCTCGAGGTGTCGAGATCGAACAGCGCGCCCTGCGCCTCGATCCTGCCGCCTGCGACTGTGAGGCGCGTGCCGATCTTGGTGCGACAACGTTGGATCACGGTCTCTGCGTCAGCTCCGATGACTCCGTCGCAAGGTCCTGTCATTCCGAGGTCGGTGATATATCCGCTGCCATTGGGGAGAACCTGCTCGTCAGCCGTCTGCACGTGCGTGTGGGTGCCGAACATCACCGCGATCCTGCCGTCGAAGTAACGCGCAAGCGCGATCTTCTCGGAGGTCGACTCCGCGTGGATGTCGAGAATTGCGAAATCGTAGCTGCCCGCCTCGCGCTCAAGTATGCGGTCGACGGTAGCGAAGGGGCAGGCGAGCGACTCCATAAGAGCCGTTCCCATAATATTTATGCCGAGTATCCTCCAGCCGTCGATGTTGAGCAGTGTATATCCGCCACCGGGTGCGAGGGGAGGGTAGTTTGCGGGACGGATGATGATCTGCGAGTCCGAGAGCATAGTGAATATTTCCTTTTTGCTGAACGCGTGGTTGCCGAGCGTGATGAGATCGGCACCGCTGTCGAGAAGTGTTTCTGCGTCGTGCAGACCGATGCCGTAGATATCAGCCGCGTTCTCGCCGTTTATAACGACGAAGTCAGCTCCCAGCTCGCGTCGCTTCTCCCAAAGATTTTTCTGTATATGCTCGACTCCCTTAGAGCCAAGCACGTCGCCAAGTGCGAGAATTTTCATATTATTATATTGCCTTTCTATCAGCCGAGAGAGCCGCACTTGTGCGCAAACTCGGAGGGGGTCATATCTGTCAGACTCTTGAATACTTTGCAGAAGTAGGATGCGTTTGCAAAGCCGACCGCTACCGCGATCTCCTCAACGCTCGCACCGGTATTGAGCAGAAGCTCCTTAGCCTTTTCCACGCGGTAGAGCTGAATGTAGCGCGCGGGCGGCATGTTAAATACCGCAAGGAAGATGTTTCTGTAATAGGTCTCGCCGATACCCGACATCTCTGCAAGCATAGGCGTGTAGAGATCCTGCCGCGCGAAGTTTGCTTCAATATATTTTACCGACGCGTGAATAAGTCCGTACTTGCCCGCGAGCGAGTGGTTGTACGCGTGAACGGTCGAGATCTGCGTGATGAGGTTGTAGAGCTCTGAGAGACACTTGGAGAAGTACGCAGGTCCGCGAAGTCCGAAGTACTGCAAAAGGCTCTTTGCCTGCTTTTGTATATTTTTGTCGCCCGTCGTAACGTACTCGCATATTCCGCCGCCCTCAAGCTCACGCTCGAGCTGCGCGTCGGCAACGTCGAACTCGACCACCGTGCACTCGCCTGCCTTGTCGACCGTCATCGAGTAGGGAGTGCCTTTCGCGATAAAGAGCACCTTCTCGGAAGTAGCCGAATACTCGTGCTTTCCTACCTTATAAGTAGAGCGTCCGCTCTTGCGGATAACGAGCGCACAGTGCGGCGCGACTGTCTCGGTCTGCGCACCTGTTTTGTGGCTCGTGCGGCGCACGTCACAGAGGGTATGGAGGATAAGAGTCGATATGTCGAAATTTTTTACCATTAAAATTGTCCCCGCTTTCACTAAAAATTTTCAACACAACATAAATTTCAACAATAAAAAAGCATTAAACGGGATCTCTTGCGAGATCCCGTTTAATATTGTAGCATACAACACACGACTTGTCAAGAAAATTCGACTTTTTTCTTGCGTTGAAAATTACAATTTTTTATTTATCCGAGCCACCGAAACGCTTGATCGCCTCGAATGAAGCATCGCTGATTATGTGCTCCATCTTGCACGCATCCTCAGCGGCGGTCTCGTCGTCAACTCCGAGGCTCTTGAGAAACTCGGTGATGATGGTATGACGCTCGAAGATCTTCTCTGCGTGCTCGCGTCCCGCGTCGGTGAGCGTGATAAATCCCGAGCGGTCGACGTTGATATAGCCGTCTTTTTTGAGAATTCCGATAGCGCGGCTGACGCTCGGCTTTGAGTAGCCCATATGCTCGCTGACGTCGATGGAGCGTACACTGCCACCGTTTTGAGAAAGCACGTATATGGTCTCGAGGTACATCTCGCCAGATTCCTGAATTGACATTTCCACTCCTCCTTTGCTCGTTTTGTTAATTATAACACAAATTGCGAGCTTTGTAAAGGGATTTAAAAATCTTCTTGCACTTTTTTGAAAAATCTGCACGTAGTTGTGAAAAATAAACAAAAAGCACAACGAAAATTTGGCTAAATTTGGGGGAGGGTGAGAAATTTTCAAAAAAACAGATTTTTTTGAAAAAATCCTCTTGACAAAACGGGGAATTGCAGGTATAATAATGTCAGTTAGCATATGCTAACTTGAAAAAGAAACCTCCGTATATATCTCCATATATACACTAAATTTAATTGCATCTCCCTCGGAGCAACCGTTGCTTTGGCAGACTTCGCTATAGCCATGATAGGAAGAAGGGAACACCTCGCGCGGTCACGCCATGAGCCGCAAGAGAATAAGGACTGCGAAAGCAGTCCTTTTTAATTTGGACGGTGGTGGTCGGCGTCCCCCGACGCCCGAGTTCGTATCGGTTACCGCCGTACCCTATTTAAACGTGTCATCCTGAGCAAGCGGCGAGATATTGGTCGGGATAAAGATAATATGGCATAATCCGCCGCGCGCCGAACCTTTTTTCGACCGAGATAGGCGAAAAAGGCGAGGAAGTGGCTTGCCCACGAACCGAGGGATCTACAAAAAAGTTCTATGTAACCCTTTTCGTATCAAAAGTAACTTTTAAGCAAAAAGGACAATATAGATCGAAGTAGATCCCGAAAATTGTCTTGACAATTTTCGCTTTTGGATTTGTTCGCTATATTACCGCTCACAAATCCAAAAGTTCGACTTCTAACTCCGCTGCGCTACGTAACGAGTTTTCTTTGAAAACTCGCAACACGTTGCTTGCTCAGGATGACACGCTTAGGGGGCTTTTGCGCAAACCCCGAACAAACGGGCGAACACAGTTCGCCCCTACGGACGAGATAAAGATTTTTTGTTTTATCGCATACGGAAGTTCTTTTTAACCGTTACGACATTGGACCGCCGGCAACTTGTTGCAGGGACGCACGGTCCCTACAGATTTTTATATAAATTTTTTGTTTAATCGACAGACCAAACAAAGCTATAAATCAAACAACGGGAGGAGCAAGCCCCTCCCCTACCGGCAGAGATAAGAAACCGAGGTCTTTTCTACAGACCAAACAGAGATTTTTATCTCACTCTTCACAATCAAAAATCAAAGAAACACGCGGTAGCGAGCTGTCCGCGTGTTTCTACCTCGCATTTGTATTAAATTAACAATCGGAGATGTTGCTTTGGCTACAGTAGCTCAAACTCTCGTAGGGAATATTGTCACGAGTTAAATCAAAACCCTTGACCAACCCCCACAGGAAGTTCTTTTGGTTCTTTTCTTTCAAGAAAAGAACAGAAAAAAACGCATCCATTTACTACTCCAACTAACCAATCTACTTTCTCCGTCCCTTGAACACGAGAGACGCCAGAAAGCCGAAGCAGAGTGCCGCGGTCGTGCCGACCGCGGCGGCTGAGAGAGGACCTGCGAGCGCGCCGAGAAGCCCTTTTTCGTCGACGGCTTCGCGCACTCCCTTTGAAATCAGATATCCAAATCCCGTCAGCGGTGTCAGCGCGCCCGCTCCCGCGATATTGACCAACCATTCGTAGAGACCTATTGCGCCGAGGAACACGCCCGCGACAACGTACGCGACGAGTATCCGCGCGGGTGCCAGCTTGGTTTTGTCAAGCAATATCTGCGCCACCACGCAGAGCGCGCCTCCGACCACAAACGCCCAGATATAATTCATATGCCGCCCTCCTCTGACGAAAGCGCGATAAGGTGCGCTATCGCCGGTATCGCTTGCCCCTGCTGAATGCTCGCAGGGCTCATCATCGCGCCCGTGCCGACCACGAGAATGTTCCGAAGCTCGCCGCGCTCAAGCCTCGGGATAAGATAGGATGCAAGTACCACTGCAGAGCATCCGCAGCCTGAGCCGCCCGAGTGCTTGTCCTGCCGCTCGAGGTCGTAGATCATAATGCCGCAATCGCGGTGATTTTTTCGTATGTCTATTCCCTCCGAGAGCAAAAGCTCGCAGAGAATATCTCCCCCCTCGCGCCCGAGATCTCCCGTGACTATCATATCGAACTCGTCGGGCGAGCGCCCACTCTCTGCAAAATATCTCTTCAGCGTGTCGGCCGCGGCAGGAGCCATAGCCGCGCCCATATTCGACGCGTCACTTATGCCCATTTCCACCACGATTCCCACGAGCGCCTCGCGAACTTTCACGCGCCCCTCGCGGCAGATCATAAACGCGCCCGCGCCCGTGACCGTCCATTGCGCTGTAGGTGAGCGTTGAGCACCGTATTCGATCGGAGTACGGTATTGCCGCTCCGCCGCGCAGTAGTGCGACGAGGTCACCGCCGCCGCTGTGCCGAAATATCCCGCATTCACCATCGCCGAGGCGAGCGCGATGCCCTCGACTGCGGTAGAGCAAGCGCCGTATAGCCCGAAATACGGAATGTCGAAGTCGAGAAGTCCGTATGCGGAGCTTACGCACTGATTTAAGAGATCTCCGGCGAAAAGCGCGTCCACGTCACGCTCGTCACGCGCGAGCTTCGCGAGAGAGGTGTTGAACGCAAGGCGCTGCATCTCGCTCTCGGCAAGCTCCCAGGTGCTCATTCCGAACTTGTCGGTTGGGTCAGAGAGGTCAAAGCACTCACCGAGAGGTCCGTCGCGTTCGTCCTTTCCGACCACCGATGCCGCGGCGACGATCGCGGCATTGTCGAATTTTAGTATCCTTCTTTGCATTTTTTTACCGTCCTTGATCTTTCTGTCATTATTGTTTGACAAAAACTTAGGTTTATACTTGACTTTTTCGTTATATATTGTTAAAATAATAATAGATCCATACAGGAGGTACAATTATGCTTAAGACTGATGAAAAGCAATATCATATAGGCGTGTCACGTGGCGAGATCGGCAAGTACTGCATACTCCCCGGTGACCCCGGCAGATGCGAGCAGATCGCATCCTATCTTGACAATCCCGTGCACGTGGGAATGAACAGAGAATACAACATCTGGAACGGATATATCGACGGAGAGCTCGTCAGCGTTTGCTCGACGGGTATAGGCGGACCCTCGACCGCGATCGCGGCTGAGGAGCTTTGCGCCTGCGGAGCTACCACGCTTATCAGAATAGGCACCTGCGGCGGCATCAGCACCAAGGTATGCCCCGGAGACGTAGTCATCGCGAGCGGCGCGGTCAGACAAGACGGCACCTCGCACGAGTACGCGCCCCCCGCGTTTCCCGCAGTTCCCGACGCAGATACCCTTTTCGCGCTCTCAAGGGCGGCAAAGAAGCTCGGATATTCAAACCACGTCGGAGTAGTGCAGAGCAAGGACTCCTTCTACGGTCAGCACTCGCCCGCAAGAATGCCCGTGGCAAGCGACCTGCAGGAGAAATGGGAGGCTTGGAAGAGACTCGGCGTGCTTGCAAGCGAGATGGAAGCATCTACGCTCTTCACGGTCGGCGCGGCGCTCGGTATAGCGACGGGAGCGGCTTTCTGCGCGGTGTGGAATCAGGAAAGATTTCTGTTGGGACTTGACAAGCAGGAGGACGAGGTGCACGACACAGCTCGCGCCATCGAGACGGTCGTCGAGGCGATCAGAATACTCATTGAAGAGTCGAAGCAGGGCTGACGTCCATATATAATATATATTTATAAAATATTATAAAAAAATAGAAATTTACCCTTGACACAGCTATGTGTAGTATGGTATAATAAAATGCGTATACGAACGGTGCCGATGCCGTTCTGCTAAACAGTAAAAAATTCAAAAATATAGATTTTTAAAAATTAAGGAGAATGAAAAATGAAAAAGACACTTGCCCTTTTGCTCGCACTTATTATGATGCTCTCGATGACTATGGTTTCCTGTAACAATGAAGAAGAACCCGATGAGACCGATGACGATTTTGAATTCAACTTTGACGATCCTACCGGGGACGCTACCGGCGACTCCACAGGCGACCCCACCGACGAGAACGGTGAAAACAATAATAACGGCGATTTTGTAGCGGCAAGCGGAACCTCTTATATTCTCCATCCCGTAAAGGTCCGCAAGGAAGCTAAGAAGTCCTCCTCCACCATTGGTGTTGCAGCTTGGGGCTCTGCAGTTCAGCTTGTAGAGAGAAGCACTCTCTGGACCAAGATCAAGTTCACCGATAAGGACAGCGGCGCAACCCTTGAGGGCTACGTTCGCAACGAGCTTCTTACCGCAGATAAGAAGCAGGTAACTCTCGTTGAGCTCGAGGCTCCCGTAGCGGCTAAGATCAACGGACTCGGTACGCACAAGGATGACGGTACACCTTATACCCTTAACGTTCGTACTACTCCTTGGAACTGCTCTCAGAGCGAGGAATATCCCAACGTAAACGTTCTCGCTAACATCGGCAACGAGAAGTACGACGTCGTCGACGGTGACGAGGTTGAAAAGCTCGGAGAGACCGAGGACGGTAAGTGGGTATACATCAGATTTACTAAGGAAGTTGACGGCGCAGAGAAGGTTGAGTACGGTTGGTGCTCGGCAGAGTTCGTAAAGGTTGAAGGCGAAGAGACTCCCGATACTCCCGTAGATACTCCCGATGCTCCTCCCGCAATCGATCCCGTATAATTGAGAGATCTAATTTAAGATAAAAAATAACACCGCCCGAATGGGCGGTGTTATTTTTGTTTTACTTATTTATCTTCTTAAGAAGCTCGTAAAATTCTGTTTTTTCCTTGTCAAGCTCGAGGTCGTGGATCGTATCTATCAGCTCGCGGAGCGATCTGTTTGCCTTGTTGTACGCGCTGTCGCGGATTAGCATCGAGAACTCGATCACCGTGCTTGCAAATACGAAATCCTCGTCGGGATCACTCGTAAGCTGAGCCTCTCCGAGATCTATCTCGCGAAGCTCGCTGACCTCTGAGTCGATCTCTTTGTAGCGGATAGAGAGCTTGATCCAATTGGTCTGCTCGTCGTTGTCGGTGCCGCTTTCTTCATCTGTCGTGTCGAGAGCCGCATCGGTGAGCTTGAGCTCGTAGCAGACAGTCAGCGTGTGTCCCGCGCCGACCTCGCCTGCGTCCTTGGTGTCGTCGTCAAAATCTTCGTTGTCGAGCAGTCTGTTTTCGTAGCCGATCAGTCTGTACTCGGATACGTAATCCTTGTCGAACTTGAGCTGGAACTTTACGTCCTTGGCTACCGTGTAGATGGTCGAGAGCAGCGAGGTCGCGAATATGCGCTCAGCCTCAGCCGCGGAGTCGATATAGTGGTAAACACCGTTGCCGGTCTGCGCGATCGCGCTCATATTGTCGTCGCGGAAGTTGCCGCTTCCAAAGCCGAGCACCGAGAGGAATACGCCGCTCTTACGCTTGTTCTCAACAAGCTTCTCGAGCTGTTCGGGATCGCGGATGCCTACGTTAAGATCACCGTCGGATGCGATGATGATGCGGTTGTTGCCGTCGTGCTTGAAGTTCGCCTCTGCGATCTCATAAGCCTTGACGATGCCTGCCTCGCCGTTGGTCGAGCCGCCCGAGGAAAGATCGTTGATCGCAGCGAGGATGATCTCCTTCTTGTTGCCGGGCGTTCCCTCAAGCACTACGCGCTCGTTGCCTGCGTAGGTGACGATAGAGACCGTGTCGTTCTCGTCAAGCTGATCGACGAGATAGGAGAAAGCCTGCTTGAGAAGCGGGAGCTTGTCGTCCGAGTTCATCGAGCCCGAAACGTCGATGAGGAATACGAGATTGTTTGCCGTTCTGGTCTCAAGCTCCTTTGCCTTAAGACCGAGCATCAGAAGATAGGTGTCCTCGTTCCAAGGCGAGCGCGCTATCGTCGCCTTAGTGCCGAACATCTCGCCCTCGGGCGCGCTTGCGTAGGAATAGTTGAAGTAGTTGACCATCTCTTCGGTACGTATCACGTTCGCGCGTGCGATGTTCTTGAGTTCCTCAAAGGAGTAGCCCGAGTTTATCATCTTGCGCAGGAATGTGTAGGATGCCGTGTCAACGTCGGCTGAGAAGGTCGAGGTGTCCATTGTCTCTACCTTTATAAAGGGGTTTTCGACTATCTTGTTCACGTTCTCATTGGGTTTATCCTCTATCGGCGCGTCGGGAACGGCGCCTTCCTCGACGGGCGGCTCACCGTAGATATCTCCGGGAGCGTTCGGAGCATTACCTGCCGCACCGTTCATTCCGCCCATTCCGTCGGCGTCGCCGAGCGCTTCGTCCATCGCACTGCAGGACGCGAAGCAGAGAAGTGAAAGTATTGCTATCAGTGTTATCAGAATAAGTTGCGCTTTTTTCATAACAGTTCTCCTTTTGTTATATTCAGTAATGTTATTTAGTTAGTTCATCAAGTAAGTTTTCAAGGTTGATTGCTTCGTCGTTATTCATTTTATACCATTTTCCGCCTGCAGCTTTTATAAACATATTAGCAAAATGGTATATTTGCAAAGTTTCGCCATTATCATATTCAAGAGAAATTACCCACGTCATCCCACCGTATTCATTTGGGTTTTCTTTGAATTGACTAACCAGATTCAAGTCGGACAGATAATCAACGATCGCTTTTGAATCTTCACCCTCGAAAGAATAGTCATATCCCTCGGGCAAAGAAGTGACGGAAATTTTTTTAACATTTCCATTGAGTAAAAGGAGCGTTCCTTTCTGCGTCGAAGTATTCTCATCTGCGGCGGTGTCAGAGCATCCAACCGAGAAAAAAACAAGGATCAAAGATAAAAGACAAGCTATGAGTTTTTTCATAAATGTGATCTCCTTTGTCAACTTCAAAGCTGATTAGCCATCTTTTCAGTTTGCGTTCTCGATTGCGTTTGTGATAAGCTCGATGAAGTAGCGCGACGGCTCAAGCTCGGGGTCGTAGTCAAAGAGCTGACCGTAGCCGATATTTCCGTTCGAGTTCTCAAGATAGGGTGTGTAGACCAGACCGTCGCCAAAGCAGATCCAGAAGCCCTCAAGCTCGCCAAGGTCGTACTCTGCATCCGTGCGGGCGAAGCCGTTTTTCTCTGCAAGTGCGGTCTTTATCTTTCTTGCGTCTGTGTTGGACAGCGTGCAGATGCGGTAGTCCTCCTCGTCCTCGTACTGCCAGATGAGCAGCGTCTCGCCCTCAAAGAGCATCTCGCGCTCAAGCGGTGAGGCAAAGCTCTGCGTTTCTGTCTTCATCCCGATAAGCGTGTCGGCAAAATGGCTGTCGGTGACGATCGGTTGCGTGTTACCCACGTGGTCTTCCTCCCCCGGAGCTTCGCTGTTCTTTTGCGAGAACAGTCCGACAAGCAGCGAGAGCGTGAGCGACATCACGAGCACCGTGCAGGCGCAAAGCGCGAGCACGCGGCGCAGGGGCGCGTATCTTTTCTTTGGCAGAGCGACCTGCGCTTCAAAGATAAATCTGTCGTCGATCGAGCCGATGGCATCCATCAGAAGCTCGCCGCGTTTGTTTTCTCTCATAGCGTCACGTCCTCCTCTCCAAGCACTCTCCGCAGCTCCTCACGGGTGCGGTGAAGGGATGTCTTGACCTTGGAGACGCTGATACCGAGCCTCTTCGCTATAACGTCGACGGGATCGGAGAAGAAATATCTGCGCACGAATATCACGCGTTTTTCTTCCTCGAGCTCGCTAAGAAAGCGATTTATGATCTCGGTAAGCCGTCCGCTCTGGTATTGCTCCTCGATACTGCAGCTATCGGGGATGCATTCGTCAAGCTCGGAGCATAGATTTTCAAATCCTCCTCGCTTTTGGCGGTGTTGTGAGCGAAATCTGCTGATCGACAGCGCGCGGATGATCTTCGAGAGATATGCCCCGAGATATATCGGGCGGTCGGTGGGCATCTGATTCCAAGCTCTGAGATAGGTGTCGTTGACACACTCATCGGCATCCTCTCGTGAGTTAAGTAGGGAATATGAAATACCCGACAGCATTCTCTCGTATTTGTGGCGCGTTTCGACTATCGCGTCCTCCGAGCGCTCCCAATACAGATCTACGATCTTGTAGTCCTCCATGGTCTGCCTTCCTTTCTTTTTTGTGCCTTCACTCAGTATGTCGCCAAAAGTAGCGGTTTGGTTACAGCTTTTTTGAAAAAATTTTTAAAAAAAGCGCAAAATTTTAAAAAATCTCAAAAAACGAGTGAAAGGTATATATAAATTATAGACAGAAGCCGTGAATTTGTCAAGTAGAGACCTCTAAAAAAGGCTCTGAAGAGAGAAAAATCATAAAAAAATGAAAATAATAAAAAAAATATCAAAATACTCTTGATTTTTCTTTTCGTTTATGATACAATATTAAGGCTAACGACTATTTTTGCTTCCCTAGGAGCATTTAAACAGTTTTTTGGAGGTTTAGTATGGAATACGTACTTGGTATTTTGTTGGTAGTTCTCGCAGCAGTTTTGGTTGCTTGCGTACTTATGCAGTCGGGCAAGGGCAAGAAGCTTTCGAGCGCCATTACCGGCTCGTCTGACACTTTCTTCTCTAAGGGTAAGTCTCAGACAAAGGAAAAGATGCTCAGCAGGATCACTACTATCCTTGCGGTAGCTTTCGTTATCCTTACTCTCGTTGCGGTTATCGTTATCACGGTTATCATCTAAGACAACAGAGAGAAATAAGAGTGCGCCTATGCGCGACGGACAGAGGTGGGGAACTCCACCTCTTTTCCTTTTTGTTTTGGTTTGGAGGTATTGCTATGAATGAAAAAGAACTTGCAGTCCTGAATTCGATCAAGGAGCAGATGTCAGCGATAGAGGGACATCTCGGACTTTACTATAAAAATCTTATCACTGGAGAACAGTTCTCTGTCGGTGCGGACGAGACCTATTTTGCCGCAAGCGTTATAAAGTTTCCTCTTTTCCTGCACGTTCTGCGCGAGTGCGAGGCTGGCAGGATCTCGCTTGACGACAGACTCGTTACAGAGGAGAGCGACAAAGTGCCGAGCTGTGGCGCGCTGAATATGTTCACGGGAAGCGTGGAGTGCGACGTGCGCACACTTTGCAGACTTATGATCTGCATCAGCGACAACACCGCCACCAACCGACTCATCCGCCGCTTCGGAATGGATGACATCGAGCGTGGCTTTAGCGAGATGGGAATGGAGATCACGCGAATTCGCCGCCTGCTCTTTGACCGCGAGGCGTCCAAGAGGGGAATACAGAACACCATCTGCCTGCGAGAGATCGGCAGACTTCTTGAGTCGCTCTGGAGAGGCGAATTCATCAGCCGCGAGGTCAGCGACTACGCGATAAGCGTTCTTCTTGAACAGCAGATAGGTCACAAGCTCGACGGCAAGCTCTGCGAGGAGATACCGATCGCGCACAAGACGGGCGAGGATTCGGGGTTGAGCAACGACGTCGGCATTGTCTACGCAAAGGAACCTTTCGTCATCTGCTTTGCAGGGCACGATACCGACGTGTATCGCTGGGAGGATCTCATCCGCCGCTCGACTTACGACCTCGTAAGAGCGATCGAAGAAAAAACAAAAAACAGTTGATTTAATGAGAAAAATATGTTATTATATAGATGATAAAATATCACGGAGGAAAACCGAATGAGCAAAATAATGATCAGAATAACTGCGATCATATTGACACTCTCATTTTTCGCGAGCTTGCTCGTCGCTTGCGACAAGACAGATGAAAACGTGACCGAGCCAAAAGACGAAGCAACCGAAGCTCCTACCGAGGAGTCGACCGAAGAGCCGACCGAGACACCTACAAAGCCTGCCGAGACGATGGACGAGAGCAGATTTAACTTTCTTTTCAAAAAAGAGCTTACCTGCGCGTTCGTGCTTCCCGACAATAGCACCGACGATGAAAACGCCGTTGCAGAGGAGCTTGCGGCTCTGTTTTTGAGCAAGCTTAAAAAGAAGTCGGTCTTCGTCAAGGAGAGCGAGCTTACCGACGCGCTGCCCTATGCGATCTTTATAGGTAATACCTCCTCGCAGACCGCAAAGGACGCTATCGCGGCGCTTGGCGAGCGCGATGCCGCTGTCGTCTCGAACGGCAATAAGCTTTTCCTTGTGTTCGAGTCTCTCTCGGGCGGAAAGGGAGCGGCAGAGGCTCTCGTTGAAGAAATCGATACCGACAAGGCACTCAAAAACGCTTGGCTACCGCTTGATTTCAGTCTCAAATACAAGGCACTTCCCGAAATAGATCTGCTCCCAGCATACGAGGAGGATGCCACCGTTATCGACTCGGGACTTAACACCGAGCTTCTTGTGGCAAATTGGGTAAGCGAAAATGCTTTTGAGGATTACTGCGCCGACATCGAGGCGGCAGGATTTAAAAAGGATTTCGACAGAGAAGAGGGTGAGAACCACTTCGTTACCTTCCTTGCCGAAAATCACTACGTATACGTTTACCGCACGGGATATAACGAGCAGATGAGAAGAGTAATAGCTCCCATCGAGCAGTACGCCCGTCCCGATTACACCGAGCCTGAGCGCGACGAGTACGATATGCCCTATATCGCGTCCATTCCTCAGCCCAGCTCGGGAGAGGGATACATTCTTCGCCTGCCCGACGGAAGATTTATTATCTTCGACGGCGGCTACAAGGACGACGACCGTGTTTACAAGACTCTTCGCGAGCTTGAGAGCAAGGAGATCGTTATAGCCGCGTGGTTTATCTCGCATCCGCACGGCGACCACTATCCCGCATTTATTGACTTTATCAAAAATCATAGTCACGATAGGACCATCACCATCCAGAGCGTGATGCACAATTTCACGCACTATGACAGATACTACATAAACGGCTCTGCAGGCAAGGACACCTCGGGAGACAGTATCAAGGAGATCTACGAGGCGATAGAGACCTACGTGCCCGAAGTTCCGCTCATCAAGGTACACACGGGACAGATGATGAATTTCGGCTCTACGACGGTCGAGGTGATCTACACCATCGAGGATCTTATGCCCAAGACCATTCCGAACATAAACGATTCCTCGCTCGTTATCAGAGTGACTATGGCGGATAGATCGATAATGCTCCTTGCCGACACCTGCTACGACTCGGGTCCCATTATGCACAAGATGTGGGGCGATCATCTCAAGTCTGATATCGTTCAGGTCGCGCACCACGGTATGTGGCCCTCTGTTGCAGAGATATACGAGGACATCAAGGCAGAGATAGTTCTTTTCCCCGATCTGAAGAAGAACGTCAAATCCTGGATAAAGGATAGCAGATGGAAATCGGTAATGGACGTAATTTTAAGCTATGCAAGAGATATCTATATTTCGGGTGACGCGCTTGAGATAATCGAATTTCAGCCCTTCCCGGAGAATAATAAAGACTCAGTTCTCCATATGCTTGAAAATCTTTAATAAAACAAAAAGCTTTCTCAAACTTGGTTTGAGAAAGCTTTTTTATATGTCGAATAATTTTATTGATTTGATGGCCGAGCCGTTTTCGTACTCGCGCACCTCGCCGAGTGCGAAAAAGCTGCCGTCTGCCGAGCAGAGACGAACCCTTGCGGCGAGTGGGTGCGAGGTCTTGATCTTGGATTGATAGATCTCACAGCCGCTTCTTGCGAGCTTTTCATAAAAGGCAGGCAGTCGCACCTCGGGCAGAGAAGAGAAGAGTGAGACTGTCGGCAGAAGAAGCGAGAGTCTCTCGTCTTCACTCATAGCCTCAAGCTCATCAAGCGTATGCGAATTCGAAATGTCGAACTCGCCCGCTCTCGTTCGGCACAGTGTTGCCATCGCGCCGCCGCAGGCGAGCTTAGCACCGATGTCGGCACAAAGCGTGCGGATGTAAGTGCCCGACGAGCAGGATACCTCAAGAATGTAGTCCGAGTCGCGCTCGGTGGGCACAGAGACGAGCGAATGTATCGTTATCGGCCTTGCCTCGCGCTCGATCTCGATTCCCTCGCGCGCAAGCTCGTAGAGCTTCTTGCCGCCCACCTTGAGTGCGCTATACATCGGTGGAGTCTGCATAATGTCGCCCACAAAGCTCTGCACGACAGCGCTCACCTCGTCGCGCGATGGAAGCGCGTCGCTCTCTGTGAGTATTTTTCCCGTCACGTCCTCGGTGTCGGTCGTAATTCCGAGTCGGAGCGTAGCTCTGTAGCCCTTTGTATCAGCCGTGAGATATTCAGCCGCCTTTGCCGCTCTGCCGACGAGAACCACCAGAACTCCCGTCGCCATAGGGTCAAGCGTGCCCGTGTGGCCGACTCTTTTGGTGTTGTAGAGCCTTCGTATTCTGTTTACCACGTCGTGAGAGGTCATCCCCTCCGACTTGTTGACTATAAGTACGCCCGACGGCTCCATAGTTACCTCTTTATCAGTTTGTAGTCGTATCAGTTGAATTTTACGTGTGCCGAGCAGATCGAAAAGCCCTTCTCGGAGAAGTTCTTTTCGTATTCCGTCATCACGTTGTCTGCATTCTTCTCGCTCGCGTGAAGATCTCTCGTCTGCCAGATGACCGTAGCGCCGATAGCCTCAAATTCCTCAAGGCTGAAGTCAAACAGACCTACGTTGTCGGTCTTGAGGCGGAGAATTCCGTCCTCCTTCAAGAGATTTTTGTATATCTCAAGAAATCCTCTGTGAGTAAGTCTGCGCTTCGCGTGTCCCTTCTTGGGCCACGGATCGCTGAAGTTGAGATAAATGCAGTCAAGCGAGTGCGGCTTTACGTTTTCGGCGAGTATCTTTGCGTCACCGATAAGAAAACGCAGATTGTCGCTCTCGCGCTCGTCAGCCGCCGCCTTTGCTTTCTCAAGCGCGATACAGCAAACGTCGGCAACGCGCTCGACGGCGATAAAGTTTACGTCGGGGTGCTTCTTTGCCATTCCGCAAGCGAAATTACCCTTGCCGCAACCGATCTCCATATGTACGGGACGGTCGTTCCCGAATATTTTGTCAAACCCCTCGAGCATAGTCGCGGGATCTGCAATTCTCAGCTCGGCGCAAGCCTCGATCCGCTCCGCGCCGTGCTTTTTCTTTCTCATTCTCATAGGAAGACCTCTATCAGACGTTGAAGCGGAAGAGAACGATGTCTCCGTCCTTCATAACGTAGTCCTTGCCCTCGCTTCGATAAAGACCTGCCTCCTTGACAGCCGCCATCGAGCCGTACTTTACGAGGTCGTCAAACGAAACGATCTCAGCTCGGATAAATCCTCTCTCGAAGTCGCTGTGTATCTTTCCTGCCGCACCGGGAGCCTTCGTGCCCTTGGTGATGGTCCACGCGCGGACCTCCTGAGGTCCTGCGGTAAGATAGCTGATCAGTCCGAGCAACGAGTAGCTTGCCTTGATAAGTCTGTCAAGTCCGCTCTCTGCAATTCCGAGGTCCTCAAGGAAGAGAGCCTTTTCTTCAGCGTCGAGCTCTGCGATCTCAGCCTCAAGCTGAGCACAGATAGAGATGACCTGCGAGTGCTCGCGCTCTGCCTGAGCCTTGAGCGCGTCGTAGTTAGCGTTGCCCACGGGCTCGCCGCCTGCCTCGTCCTCGCTAAGATTTGCAACGTAGATGACAGGCTTCATAGAGAGAAGGGGAGTGTCGTAGAGGCACTCGAGCTCGCTCTCGTCAAGCTCTACCTCGCGGGCACACTTGCCCTCGGAGAGAGCCGCGTGGAGCTTTTCAAATACTGCAAGCTCGCCTGCGAGAGTCTTGTCGCCCTTCATCGCCTTCTTGGTGCGGTCGATGCGGCGCTCAACCATCTCGATATCCGAGAATATGAGCTCAAGGTTGATGGTCTCGAGGTCGCGGAGCGCGTTGATCGAGCCGTCAACGTGGATTATATTGTCGTCCTCAAAGCAACGGACGACGTGAAGTATCGCGTCTACCTCGCGGATGTGAGAGAGGAACTTGTTTCCAAGACCTTCGCCGCGGGACGCGCCCTTAACGAGACCTGCGATGTCAACGAACTCGATGACAGCGGGGGTGTATTTTTCGGGATTGTGCATCTTTGCAAGATAGTCGAGTCGCGAATCGGGAACTGCAACTACACCCACATTGGGTTCGATAGTGCAGAAAGGGTAGTTTGCTGATTCCGCGCCTGCATTAGTAAGCGCGTTGAAAAGCGTGCTTTTTCCTACGTTAGGAAGTCCAACGATACCAAGTTTCATTTTCTGTATCTCCTTTGTTTTAGAGGAATTTCGGTAGGATATCCTGCCGAAAAAGTTAACATAATTCATTATATTATATCACAAAGCCAAAGCTTTTTCAATAGCTCTTTTTTAATTTATCAGTATATTTTTCCTATATTGTTTTGCGCAAAATTGCAGTGTGCTTGGGGAAAATCATTCTAATGAGAGGTTGTGAGGTTGATAATGCCAAAAGGATATCGTTTTTTCTGAATTTATATTGACTTTTTATTTTCGTTGTGCTAAACTTTTAATGACTTCACAAAAAGGGGAGAGCGACATGAGCTTTTACGATGCAAAGGAGCTTTGGCGACCAACCGAAGAGTACTCGAATCACAGAATTCCGGGAATGCTGGTTACGAAATGCGGCACGTTGCTCGTCTATTGCGAAGCGAGACGCACGGCAAGCGATTGGGCGACGATGAATATTTTGCTCCAACGCTCGACCGACGGCGGCGCAAGCTTTTCTCAGCCGTACAAGCTCGCCGAGGGCAACGAGACGCACAAGACTGTCAACAACCCAGTTATGATGCAGGACAAGAACGGACGAATTCACTTCCTTTACTGCGAGGATTACACCGTCGGCGGCGGTCGCGCGCTCAGACGCTACAGTGACGATGACGGACTCAGCTGGAGCGAACCTATAGACGTTTCGGGATCTACTCAGCCCGAATACCACAATGCATTTGCCTTTGGCCCTGGGCACGGTATCACATCTACCGACGGAACGCTGATCGTTCCTGTGTGGATGGTGCCGAGATCCTTCGAAGCGCCACTCCGCTCACACGATCCTTCGGTGATAAGCACCTTCTACAGTAAGGACAACGGCGAGAGTTGGTCGCTTGGCGAGATACTTCAGACGAATGCCGAGATCATATGCCCAAACGAGACTGTCGCCGCACTTACGTCGGGCGGCGAGATCTACCTGAATATTCGTTTTAAGGGCTACTGCCGCGCGAGAGCATACAGTAAGAACGGTTATTCGGATTGGCGAGGCTATCATCCCGATTACGCTCTGCCAGATCCGCAGTGTTTTGGCTCTGTCGCGGCATATAACGACGGCAAGCATCCGTACACGCTGATCTTTGCCAACTGCGCCACAAAGGAGAGCAGAAGCCATGTGACGGTACGCGCGAGCTTTGATGACGGAGCGACCTATCCTGTCTCAAGGCTGATAGATCGCGAGCGCGGCGGATACGTTGAGGTGGCGGTCGATAACGTGGCAGGCATCATTTATCTGCTTTACGAGGACAAATTCGGAACGACCGATCATCTCGTCCGATTTGATTACGAATGGCTCTGCGAGAACAAATAAATTAGAAGATATAGAGAATAAAAGGAGATAGAAGTGGAATACAGAGTACTTGGCAAGACCGGACTTGAGATCTCGAGACTGGGTTTTGGCGGAATACCGATACAGAAGATAGATGCTGAGGGCACGAAGGTGCTCGTCGGCGAGCTTGTGAGAAAAGGGATAAACTTCATTGACACCGCGCGCGGATATACCGTGAGCGAGGAGTACCTCGGTTACGCGCTTGAGGGCGTGAGAGACAAGTTCGTGCTTGCTACAAAGAGTATGGCGCGCACGAAGGAGGCGATGGCGTCCGATATCGACGTGAGCCTTCGCAATCTTCGCACGAATTATATCGATCTTTATCAGATACACAACCCGAGTGCCGCAGATCTTGATACCGTAACGGCAGAGGGCGGCGCGCTTGAAGCGCTTTTAGAGGCAAGGGCGGCAGGAAAGATCGGTCACATCGGTATCACACTTCACTCGGTCGAGCTTTTCAGACGAGCTATAGAGCTTGATTGGGTAGAGACCGTGATGTTCCCGTATAACGTTGTTGAGACGCAAGGCGAGGAGCTGATAGCCGAGTGTGTCCGCAAAAATATCGGATTTATTTGTATGAAGCCTCTCGCGGGCGGCGCGATAGAGGATGCAAAGATCGCTATGAGATTTATTCTCGCCAACGATGACGTCACTGTGGTCATTCCCGGAATGGCAGATGTACGTGAGATAGAGCAGAACGCGGCGGTATGCTCGGACACGTCTCCTCTTTTGGAGGGCGAGATTGAGAAGATAGAGCAAATAAAAGCCGAGCTTGGCACGAATTTCTGCAGACGGTGCAATTATTGTGCGCCCTGCTCGGTTGGAATAAATATTTCTGCGGTATTTCTCTTTGAGGGATACTACAGTCGCTACGATCTCAAGGATTGGGCGGCTGACCGTTACTCGAGCCTCTCTAAAGTAGCTTCGGATTGCATCGGATGCGGTATCTGTGAGAGCCGTTGCCCGTACAGCCTGCCGATCAGACAGATGCTCAAGCGTGCGGCAGAGGTAATGGGAAGATAAGGAGAGACGGATATGACGAATAATTTATACGAGCAGGCTAGACTGACAATAGATGAGATCATAGAAAAGGCGGCGCTGAAAAAAGGGGATATTCTGGTGGTCGGTTGCTCGACGAGCGAGATCATCGGCGCGAGAATAGGAAGCGACTCTGCTCCCGAGGTAGCCGCAGAGGTGTTTGATGCCCTTTATGCCTCGGCAAAGGAGAAGGGTGTGTACCTTGCGTTTCAGTGCTGTGAGCATCTCAATCGCGCCATAGTTATTGAGCGAGAGGCGGCAACGGGACTCGAGATAGTAAATGCCGTTCCGCAGCCCAAGGCGGGTGGCTCGATGGCGACGAAGGCGTATGAAAGTTTTCGTGACCCTGTGGTAGTTGAGCAGATAAAGGCGGACGCGGGCATTGACATAGGACTTACGCTTATCGGAATGCACCTCAAGAAAGTCGCGGTTCCTGTAAGACTTGAGAACGATCGTATAGGCAAGGCGATCGTTGTGGCGGCGCGCACGCGACCGAAGTTTATCGGCGGTGCAAGAGCCGTATACGATGAAAAAATGCTTTGATCTGATCGGCTTAAAACGGAGGTAGTACAATGCTTGCAGAGCTGAAAAAGAGAGTATACGAGCAGAATATCGCGCTTGCGAGAAGCGGACTCGTCGTTTTGACCTGGGGAAACGTTTCGGGTAAGGACACAGAGAGCGGACTTATTGTCATAAAGCCGAGCGGCGTGCCTTACGACGGTATGACTGCAGAGGATATGGTGGTGGTCGATGCCTGCGGTAATGTGGTCGAGGGAAGATACAAGCCCTCGAGCGACCTGCCGACGCATCTGTATCTCTACGAAAAATATTCTTTACTCGGCGGCATAGTGCATACACATTCGACCTACGCCACGGCGTTCGCGCAGGCTGGCAGGGAGATCACGGCGTACGGCACTACGCACGCGGATGCCTTTTACGGAAACGTTCCCTGTGCGCGTGAGCTTACCGACGTCGAGATCGACGAGGCGTACGAGAAAAATACCGGAAAGGTGATAGCCGAGACGGTTACCGATCCTGAGGGGATCCCCGCGATACTTGTGAAAAATCACGGCGTATTCACTTGGGGAAAAACTCCCGAGAAGGCGGTTGAGAACGCGATAACCTTGGAGGAGGTAGCAAAGATGGCGCTCCTTACCGAGCAACTTTCTCCCAAGACTCCGAGGATCAGGCAGCATCTGCTTGATAAGCACTATTTCCGTAAGCACGGCAAGAATGCGTATTACGGTCAGAAGCGATGAAGACCGAGGCGCAGGGCATTTTTGGCTCTGCGCCTCGCGCTTTTTGTTACGTATATGGAGCTTTTGTGAAAAAAGAGTATGGTTTTTGCGAAAAATACGACATTTCTGTAAAAAATACAAAAAAGTATTTGCAAAATAGTAAAATATATGTTATAATGGAATGGTAAGAAGTAATTGCTTCGGAGGTAAATGATGCTGGATACGAAAATTCTCATTGTTGACGATGATACCAATATATGCGATCTGCTCAAGCTCTATTTTGAAAACGAGGGCTACGCAGTAAAGAGCGCAAACGACGGAGTCGAGGGACTCAGCTTTTTCAAGATCTACGACCCCGATATCGTTCTGCTCGATATAATGCTTCCCAAGAAGGACGGCTGGCAGGTCTGCCGCGAGATCCGCGAGATCTCCTCGAAGCCTATAATTATGATCACCGCAAAGGGCGAGGTGTTCGACAAGGTGCTCGGACTTGAGCTCGGTGCTGACGACTTCGTGGTAAAGCCCTTCGATATGAAGGAGCTGAGCGCGAGAGTCAAGGCGGTGCTCCGCCGTTATCAGTCGCACTCCACGCAGAACGACGAGGACGTTATAAAGTTTGATAACATAGAGATAAGCCACCAGAAGTACGAGCTGAAGCTCTGCGGAAAGCCTGTCGACGTTCCGCCCAAGGAGCTCGAGCTGCTCTACTTTTTGGCATCAAACTCCAACCGCGTTTTCACGCGTGATCAGCTTCTTGACAAGGTCTGGGGATTTGATTACCTTGGTGACTCGAGAACTGTCGACGTTCACGTAAAGCGTCTGCGCGAGAAGCTTGACGGAGTGTCGGACAAGTGGTCGCTCAAGACTGTCTGGGGCGTTGGATACAAATTTGAAGTTTTAGGCTGATATCAGCCGCAAAAAAGGCTGTTTGCTTGCAAACGGCCTTTTATTTGATCTTTTTTGGGAGAGACTATGTTTAAAAGTATTTTTTCAAAATACGTTTCGGCATTTATGCTGATAATAATACTCAGCTTCGCCGTCGTGGTCGTGACCACCGTGTCTGTGGTCGGAAATTACGCGACTGCCGCAAAAAAGGACGGAATGGATAACTGCGCCTCGCTCGCAGGCTCGTACGTTGACGCGGTGATGAGAAGCGCGGACGGGGAGACACTTGAGCGTGTGATCGAGCGCGATCGCGAAAACATCACAGATGCACTCGAAAAAAGCAGCTTCGGACTTGACGGTGTGATTCTGCTCGTGTGCGACAAGGACGGCAAGATCCTGCTTGTGAGCGGTGAGCGCGATAAGATAGACGCTACGCTGACGCTCCCATCGGAGCTGATTGACAGACTTGCATCTGACGGCAGAGCGTCGGGTATCGGAGCAGGCAAGGGCGCGCTTGGCAATATGAAGCTTGCCGAAGCAGTCGCACTTGTCGATGGGGACGGCGAGATCTACGGTTTGGTCGTGGCAACCTCGGACAGCCTGATGATCGGTGAGCTTCTCAACGTTATCATCCGTATCGTCAGCGGCTCGATACTCTGGGTTCTGCTTGCCGCGCTTATAGCGGTCTATTTCATCAGCGAGCGCGTGATCGCGCCTCTGCGCGAGATCAGCTCGGCGGCAAAGAAGTTTGCATCTGGAAAATTCGACGTCCGCGTGCCCGTCAGAGGCAGTGACGAGGTGGCAGAGCTCGCGGCAACCTTCAACAATATGGCTGAGTCGCTCGATCACTACGATGATATGCGAAACAGCTTTATGTCGAACGTTTCGCACGATCTGCGAAGCCCGATGACTTCAATTTCGGGATTTATCGACGGAATACTCGACGGAGTCATTCCGCCCGAGCAGCACACCTACTATCTGCAGGTGGTCTCGAGCGAGATCAAGAGACTCTCGCGGCTGGTCAATTCCTTGCTCGATCTGTCAAGAATTCAGGCAGGCGAGCGAAAGTTTACCTCGATGCCGTTTGATATTTGCGAGACCTCGAGACAGATACTTATCTCGTTTGAGCAAAAAATAGACGCAAAACGACTTGAGGTCGAGTTTGAATGCGAGGAGGAGCGTATGATCGCGCTCGCCGACCCCGATTCGATCTATCAGGTGCTCTACAACCTTTGCGATAACGCGGTAAAATTCGCGAGCGAGGGCGGTCTGCTTGCCATAAGAGTGAAGCGCGCAAAGGGAAAGAAGATATCGGTCGAGGTGTTCAACGAAGGTCAGGGAATTGCGCCAAGCGACATAAATCTTGTGTTTGAACGCTTTTACAAGAGCGACAAGAGCCGCGGACTCAACAAAAACGGCGCGGGACTCGGACTCTTTATCTCGAAGACTATCATCGACGCGCAGGACGGCGAGATCTGGGTGGAGAGCGAGTATGGCAAAAACTGTTGCTTTGGCTTCGCGATCGCAAGTGAATAAAATATAAGCCTGATTGCAAAAAATATTTGCAGTATGCGCCGCGGTGATCGACAAAAGCCTTCGCCGCGGCGCGTTTTTTGAGGTGGTTTGTGTATGTATAATGATAGAGAAGATCGCGAAGAGGAGAAGAGCATCTGTGTAGGCGAGGATAAACAGATAATCAGAGTCGAGGCACTTGACGGCGAGACAGCGGAAGCACGTGCGGGGTGGCAATTTCGTGTCGTAATTGCGCTGATGTGCGCCGTGAGCTTTTTACTTTTGCTGTATCTGTTCAGCACGCTCGCAGTAAGAAACGGCGGAGATGAAAACGACGCTACACCTGCGACCGAGCCGCAAAGCGAGTGGCGCGGCGCGTTTGACAGTCGGGGGATAAGTGAAGAGAGCATCCGCGCAAGCGTCGGAGTTCGGGCGGGAAGCGCAGGCGAGTACGGCGCGCCGTCGGCAAGCGGATTTGTGATAGACGGTAGCGGTTGGGTGGCTACCTCGTCCTCGGTCCTTGCGGGCGCACCGAGAGGACGGATATACGTTATAGACAGCGAGGGAGAGACACACGCGGTGAGCGCGATCTTTGCTGATAAGGCAAGCGGATTGGCATTTCTGCGCGTCGGGGAGGGCGAGCTTGCCGCCGCCCGCGCTCTTGGTTCTGACGGTCTGTGTATGGGCGAGAAGCTGATCGCAGTTTCCTCAAGCGGTGCACCTGAGCATAGCGTAAAGCTCAGCGTTGGTAGCTTTGGCGCAAAGGAATGTACCGTATGGCTCGGAGATAATATCGGGCGGCGCGAGGGGCAGATGTACACCGATATGTATTTTGAAGATAGCGCGCTCGGCAGCCCCGTGTTTGACTCAAGCGGACGGATAGTAGCCATGGCGCTGATCGCGAATAGCGGCTACGTCACACCGATAGAGGAGATATTTGATAGTTTTAAGAAACTTTCGGGAAATAATTGAATAACGATCTGCCGCCTGCCGAAAATCCTCGGCAGGCGGTGTTTATTTATGGACAATAAGTAAATTTAAAGTAAAATTCAAAATATACTTGCAAAAATTGCTCAAATGCGATATAATATAGTGATAAGAGATCAATTTTGTGCAGGAGCGTATGCTTTTGCTAAGAAAGGGGAGACTATGGCTTTTTGGGAGCTGCTCGTCCGTCTGCTCGTCGCGACCTTTTGCGGCGGTATCATCGGAATTGAGCGAGGAAAGAAAAACAGACCTGCGGGATTTCGCACCTACATACTCGTTTGCGTTGGCGCAAGCCTTACGGTAATTCTCAGCCTCTACCTTGCGGCGATGGATCCCACCTGGAGAGAGCGCGCGCCCTCGCTGCTCCGCTCCGACGTGTCGCGTTTCGGCGCGCAGGTCATCAACGGCATAGGTTTTCTCGGCGCGGGAACTATCATAATCACGGGTAACCAGCAGGTCAAGGGAATGACCACGGCGGCAGGTCTTTGGGCATCCGCGTGTATGGGACTCGCGATCGGCGCGGGATTTTACACGGGCGCGCTCTTCGGATGCGTGCTTATCATCGCGACCACCGCGCTTTTCTCGAAGCTCGAGTCCTTTATTCTGGCTCGCTCGAGAAATATCAACCTCTACGTCGAGTTCGAGAAGACCGAGGATCTGACAAAGATCACCACCTGCCTGCACGAGAGAAACGTTCGAATCTACGACGTTGAGCTCTCGAAGGCAAGACAGAACGACTCCAAATACCCCGGAGCGATATTCTCGCTCAAGCTGCCAAAGAAGGTGTCGCACGCCGCTGTCGTTACCGAGATCGCCTCGATAAAGGCGGTACGAACGATAGAAGAGCTTTGATAGGAGGACGGAAATGCTTCAATTTTTAGATTTTCTGCGCACGGGCGAGATAGGCTGGCGGACGGTCGCCGTCCGACTCGTGCTTGCGGTATTCTGCGGCGGATTTATAGGACTTGAGCGTGAGCGCAAGCGCCGCCCTGCAGGCTTCCGTACACATATACTTATCTGTCTTGGCGCGGCTATGACCACGCTGACAAGCCAATACCTCGCGCTCAACCTCGGTGCTAACACCGACACGGCACGTCTTGGCGCGCAGGTCATCGCGGGCGTCGGCTTTATCGGTGCGGGAACTATCATCGTTACCAAGCGCCGTCAAGTCAAGGGACTCACCACGGCGGCAGGACTCTGGACGGCGGCAATCGTCGGACTTTGCTGTGGCGCGGGATTTTTCGAGGGCGCGGTGATCGCGACGCTCATCATACTTATTGTAGAATTCGCATTCGTCAAGCTTGAATATTCGATATTCAACACCTCGCGCGCCTTCAACATTTTCGTTGAGTACAGCGAGGCGCAAAATCTTGGTGTTATAGTTGACGTCATAAAGAAGAACGGTGCGTACATCAAGGATATTGAGATCACCAAGAGCAGCTTGGACGGCACGAACGCATGTGCGATATTCTCGCTTAAAATGCCAAAAAAACAACCCCACCAGATGTTGATGACCACGATAATGAACGTCGAGGGAGTCGCAAATGTCGAGGAGCTTTAATAAAAGGGGCTGCTTCATTTAGCGCAGAACAAAAACACACAAGAGTAAAACAAATAGAAAACCGCTTTTGCTATCTTAATTTGGGTAGCAAGAGCGGTTTTTTGTAGAATTTTTCGAGACGATGCTCTCAAAATTCATTTTTATGTGTGTTTTTTAGCCGCGTTCTTCGAATCACGCGTACCTTTGTACGACGACGAAACGAAGAACACGACTTCTGCATCTAAATCAAGCAGCCCTTTTAGTCAATCGTGGAGATAAGCCTTTTAACGTCATCCTCAGTGGTCGAGAAGGTCGCCGTGATGCGAACGACCTTGCGATCGGCGTACCAATAGGTAAGAGAGAACTCGCCGTTCATCTTTTCAAGCGTTTTCTCGTCGAGGATGCAGAATACCATATTCGACTCCACCGGGAGATAGAGCTCGATGCCCCTTTGTGTGAGCTCTTGCGCGATAAGCTTTGCCATTTTGTTTGCGTTGGCGAAATTCTTTATCCATCGGTCGCCCTCAAAAAGACAGAGCATCTGCGCGCCGAGGAATTTCGATTTGTCGAGATGCTGCATCGACTGCTTGAGTATGTAGTCGCCCTCGATCAAGTCCTCGCCGTGCACGAATACTACTGCCTCGCCGAACATAGCACCTGCTTTCGTGCCGCCGACAGTGAATACGTCGACGCCGGTGTCGGCTATCATTTCTTTTAGTGTGACTCCGAGCGATGCCAGCGCAGAGCCAATGCGCGCGCCGTCGATAAATAGCTTCATTCCGTGCCCGTGTGCGTAGTCCGCAAGTTTGGATATCTCGTCAAGTGTGTAGAGCGTGCCGAGCTCGGTCGGCTGAGTGATGACCACCACCTGAGGATGTAACTGCTGACCTGCTCTTGCGTCGAGTGCCTTTTGGATAGACTCGGGGGAGAGCTTCGCGTCGGACGAGGGCGCGGTGATGATCTTTGCGCCGGTATTGTACTCAAGCGCGCCGCACTCGTGCGTGTCGATGTGTGTCTGCTCCGCACATACGACCGAGCCGTAGGGCGCGAGCATCGCCTTGAGCGCGACGATATTTGCCGCCGTGCCGTTGATGGTGTAGAGCACCGATATTTTTTCTTCAAAGAAGGACTGCAGATACTCGGTCGCACGTGCCGTGTAGGAATCCTTGCCGACTTTGCCGTCTACCGCCTCGCTATTTATTTTTACTATCTCAGATAAGACCGCGGGGTCGATATTGTTCCAGACCTCGCCGCGAAAATCCTTTTTAGCCATTTTTTCTCCTTTGCCTATAGCTGAGCTGTATGCTTTGTCTTTACTTATTATAGCGTATTGGCGCGGAAAAGTAAAGATGTTGTGCAAAAATAGTGAAAAAGTAAAGAAAAAAGTCAACAAATACCTTAAAAATATAATTTTAGGGAACAGGATAAGGAGAGGGGGCAAATTGCCATCACTCCGACAATTTAACCCCTCTCCGAGTGCTTTAAGAAGTGGGATGCCCACCTTGCAAGAATGAAAAAGGCAGCCGAAATCGACTGCCCAATCATTATTTCAAATCTTCGGCTTTAAAGGTAGTATAGCCCTCATAGTAGTAGCTATGGTCAATTCCTTTCATAAATACTTGACGGTCGTTCACCTTATCTGTCAAAGCATTTTTCAAGAGGTGCTTGATTTCAATATCTTTGATAGGACTTCTTTCCATAGCAAGAAGATAATCCTCCTTGTCCACAAGACTCCAGTCCACAACCATTCCAATTTCGCTTTTTAGTATATGGTCAAGCCAAATGCGAGTCGAACGGCCGTTTCCCTCTCTAAAAGGGTGAGCCACGTTCATTTCAACATATTTTTCAACGATTTCATCGAACGTGTTCTGAGGCATCTTTTCGATATTTTCGAGTGCGGTATGGAGATACATAAGTGGAGCAAATCTAAAATTTCCCTTTGCTATGTTCACCGTCCGTATCTGACCTGCAAAGTC
>JAGBIA010000089.1 GCA_017935225.1 Clostridia bacterium
CATCGAGGACGCCGACCCCTACCGGCAAAGAGAGAAACCGTTGCTTTCGGTTACAGATCAAACAAAGATTTATATGTCACTCTTCACAATCCAAAAATCAAAGAAACACGCGGTAGCGAGCTGTCCGCGTGTTTCTACACCGCTATTGAATTAAACTTGGAAAGGGAATGTTGCTATAGATCACAATATCCCAAACATCTTTAGGGAATATCGAATCGAGTCACGAACAAACTCTATACCAACCCCCATAGGAAAGTTTTTTGCTTCTTTTTTTCAAAAAAGAAGAAATACAAAACTCAAACTAACTTCTCACCCTTATATATCCGCATCCTTCATATATTCATTTCCGTGGGCGGAGATGAATTCCTTACGGGCGGCGAGGTTATCGCCAAGGAGGGTATCGAAGATCTGCTCGGTGAGGGCGGCATCTGCGGGGGTGACCGAGATCAGACGGCGCGTTTCGGGGTTCATAGTAGTCTGCCACATCATTTCGGGCTCGTTCTCGCCAAGACCTTTAGAACGCTGGAGGGTATACTTCTGATTACCGAGCTTCTTGAGGATCTCAGCCTTCTCGAACTCGTTGTAGGCGAAGTAAATCTTATCCTTAGCGGTGATCTCGAAGAGGGGCGACTCTGCGATAAAGACCTTATGCTCGCGCAGAAGGGTAGGCAGGAGTCTGTAGAAGAGCGTGAGCAGGAGGGTACGGATCTGGAAGCCGTCCTCGTCGGCATCGGTGCAGATTATGATCTTCGACCAGCGGAGCATACTCATATCGAACGCGGCGATGTCGGTCTTGACCTTGCGGTCGATCTCGACTCCGCAGCCGATAACGCGGAGCAGGTCGGTGATGATCTCGCTCTTGAATATCTTGTCGTAGCTGCTCTTCATACAGTTGAGCGTCTTACCGCGGACGGGGATGATCGCCTGATATTCCGCGTTACGACCGAGCTTACAGGACGTAAGCGCGGAATCACCCTCAACGATGTAGAGCTCGCGGATATTCGGGTCCTTGGAGCGACAGTTGACGAACTTTTCAACGCGGTTTGCGATATCGAGCGTGCCGGTCAGCTTTTTCTTGATCGACAAACGCGTGTTCTCGGCGTTCTCGCGGCTTCGCTTGTTGACGAGCACCTGATTTGCAAAGACCTCGGCGGCGGTCGGGTTCTCTACGAAGTAGATCTCAAGATTTTTCTTAAGGAAATCTGTCATCGCCTCGTAGATGAACTCGTTGGTGATCGCTTTTTTGGTCTGGTTTGCGTAGGACGTCAGCGTGGAGATACTGTTGCTGACGTAAACGAGACAGTCAGATACGTCAACAAATGTGATCTTCGCCTCGTTCTTGTTGTATTTGCCCGCGTTCTTGAGGTATTTGTCAAGCGCGTAAACGAACGCGTTCTTGACAGCTCTGTCGGGCGAGCCGCCGTGCTCGAGGTAGCTCGAGCAGTGGTAGTATTCAAGCATATTGACGGTGTTGGATACGCAGAACGAGAAATCAGCCTTGAGCTTGTACTCGTCCTTGTCCGCGCGGTCGCGGCCCTGCGTCTCGAGATGCCAGAGCACAGGCTGAGTCATCGCAGAGTCGCCGACTACCTCGGCTACGTAGTCCGAGATGCCGTTTTCATAGAAGAACTTGTATTCGGTAAACTTTCCGTCGCTCTCCTGGAATTTAAGTATAAAGGAAATTCCCGCGTTTACGACAGACTGACGCTTCATCGTGTCAACAAAGAACTCGCGTGGGATCTTGATGTCGGTGAATACCTCGAGGTCAGGTCTCCAATGCACGATAGTACCCGTTCTGCGCTCGTTCTTCTCAAGCGGACGGGTGATCAGCTCGCTGATCGGCTCACCCTTTTTGAAGCTTATCTTGGACTCGGTCACTCCGTCGTAGGAGTAAACGTCCATAAACTCGGAGCTGTACTGCGTAGCGCACGCGCCAAGACCGTTGAGACCGAGCGAGAACTCGTAAGCCGAGCCTGCGTCGTTGTTGTCGTACTTGCCACCTGCGTAAAGCTCGCAGTAGATAAGATCCCAGTTCCATCTCTGCTCAGCCTCGTTATATCCGAGCGGAACGCCGCGTCCCTTGTCGTCAACGCGGATGGAATGGTCATTATATGCGGTAACGAGGATCTCGTTGCCGTGTCCCTCACGCGCCTCGTCGACAGCGTTCGAGAGTATCTCAAAGAATGAATGCTCGCAGCCCTCAAGGCCGTCCGAGCCGAAAATTACCGCAGGGCGCTTTCTTACTCTGTCGGCACCCTTCAGGGCTTTTATGCTTTGATCGTTATAGCTTTGATTAGTCGTTTCTTTTTTTGCCATGTCTACCCCTTTAAAAATATTTATACAGATATATTATATCAAATTTTTTTCCTTTTGAAAAGGCTTTTTTGAAAATTTCTTCTCAACGTATTGCATTTGAGTGGGTTTGGAGATATAATTATTACATAGAAAGAAATAATCGCTTGATATCAAGGAGAAGATATGCCCGATCGATTTGAAAACTTGAAAAATACTATAGAAAATAAACGCTGTGCAGTACTCGGACTCGGTGTGTCCAATCTCCCGCTCGTCAAGCTCTTGCTCGGACTCACAGATCCTGAGCTTCTGACGGTCTACGACAAAAAGAGCGTTGATCAGCTTGGAGAGGCGGCAAAGGAGCTCGCCTCGCGCGGCGTGAGATTTGTGTGCGGCGATGATTGGCAGGAGAAGGTCGAGGGAGACGTGATCTTCCGCTCGCCCGGCATCCGCCCCGATCTGCCGCGCCTTGTGAGCGCAGAAGAGAAGGGAGCGCTGTTGACCTCTGAGATCGAGCAGCTGCTTGAGCTGACCGCCGCACCGACCTTTGCCATCACGGGCAGCGACGGCAAGACCACAAGCACCACGCTCTGCGGTAAATTCTTGGAGGCGGCGGGAATGCGCGTGTTCGTCGGCGGAAATATCGGCACGCCTCTGCTCGATAAGTGCGCCGAGATGACCGAGAGCGACGCTTGCGTGCTCGAGCTCTCGAGCTTCCAGCTTATGAGACTTCCGCACGCGCCCACGTACACCGCAATCACCAACGTATCGCCAAATCACCTCAATTGGCATATAGATTTTGACGAGTACGTAGAGGCAAAAAAGAATATCGTCGGCGAGAACACGAAAAGACTCGTCGTAAACGCAGATTGCGAGATCACTCGCGACTTTGGCAGAGAGATCGCAGAGAGCGGCAGAGAGATCATCTTCTTCTCGTCCTCGCGCTCGTGCTATAGAGAGACCGTGGGCGGTACTTACCCGAACGCAAAGGCGGTCTACCGCCGCGACGGCGTGATCTGTATCTCTGACGGAAAGAGCGAGACGGAGCTGCTCGAAGAGAAAGAGATAAGACTGCCCGGCACGCATAATATCGAAAATTATATGACCGCTATGGCGCTGACATACGGATACGCAGAGCCGCAGGATTTCCTCAGCGTCGCGCGCGAGTTTACGGGCGTTGAGCATAGACTTGAGCCGGTCAGAACGCTTGACGGAGTGGAGTATATCAACGGCTCGATCGATTCCTCGCCCACGCGCACGATAGCCGCGCTTTCGGCACTTCAAGGCAGGGATATCGTGGTCATCTGCGGCGGATACGATAAGAATCTCGATTACGCGCCGCTCGCCCCAAAGCTTTGCGAGAGCGCGAGAGTAGTTGTGCTGACGGGCGCAACGGCGGATAAGATCGAGAGGGCACTGAAGAGTTACGACGGATATTCGGGATGCCCCGAGATAATCCGCGCGGAGAGCTTTGAGGAGACCGTCACGATCGCGCGCGAGCACGCAAGAGAGGGCGGATGTGTCCTGCTCTCGCCCGCATCGGCAAGTTTCGATAGATTCGATAACTTCGCGCAAAGAGGAAGATACTTCAAAAAGCTCGTCAATGAGCTAAAATAATACACAAAAGCCTCGCCGCCGGTGAGGCTTTTGTGGTGAATGGAAAATTGAAAAAGGAAAGTTGAAAATTAAGACGCGGGAAGAGAAATGCAAAATGCAAAGTGCAAAATTGGCAGAGGATGCGCCTTCGTCCGTGCTCTTCTTTGCACGGCTCAAAGAAACAAAAGGCTCCCTGCGGAGGGAGCTGTCGCGCAAGCGACTGAGGGAGAGCGCGTGCAGAGCGATCTATATCTCTTTTTCGTAGAACATCTCAATTTTTTGTGCACGCAGGCTCCTTCCACCGCAAGCGGTCCCCCTTCCTCTCGGAGGAAGGCTTCTGTAAATCACGCTTTTAGGCAATAGACGGGTATGCGGCGGTGACCGATGCAACCTTGGACCGCCGGCAACTTGTTGCAGGGACGCACGGTCCCTACAAACATAGAGATAATCTTATGCTTTCGATTACAGACCAAACAAAGATTTATGTCGCTCTTCACAATCCAAAATCAAAGAAACACGCGGTAGCGAGCTGTCCGCGTGTTTCTACATCGCATTGATATTAAATTACAGATCGGGGATGTCTCTATGGTTTACAGTAGCCCAAACTTCATTAGGGAATATCGGTTCGAGTTACGTACGCACCCAATAACAACACCACAGGAAGTTCTTTTGGTTCTTTTCTTTCAAGAAAAGAACAAGAAAACGCGTCCTATTCCTGCCCCAATCTAACTACTTCAGCTCCACCACGGTGACGCCGCCGTCGCCCTCGCCGAACTGACCTATGCGGTAGGTCGAGACGCGGCGATCCTTACGGAGCGCTTCCCAGAGGTATTTTTTAAGCGCACCCGTGCCTTTTCCATGAATGAGTCTGACGGTGTGGAAGCCTGCGAGCTCTGCCTCGTCGAAGTACTTGTCGACGGCGCTCCACGCTTCCTCACCGGTCTTGCCGCGCAGGTCGATCTCGTCGCGAAAATCACGGCTGACGGTCATCTTATAAGAGCCCGCCGCGCGCTTCGCGCCGCCCGAGATGATCTTTGCCTCTTCCTCGTGGAGTCGCAGATCCGAGATATCCGCCTTGGTCTTGATAATGCCCGCCTGAACGCTCACCTTACCCGAGCGGTCGGGTGTCTCAAGCACGGTCGCCTTCTTGCCAAGGCTGACTATAATTACCTCATCGCCCTTGCGCAAGGGACGGGGAAGAACGTAATTTTCGTTCTGCCTGATTTCGACCGGATCGTAGGCATCCGAGTGGTTGCGCAGATGCTCGCGCAGATCGCGACGTGCGCGGTCAAGCTCCTCTCCGAGTCGCTCGGAGTCCTTAGCCTTGCGCACCTTGTCCATCTCTTCCATAATGAAATCGGCGGATCGCTTCGCGCTCTCGACCATTCCCTGAGCCTTCGAGCGTGCCTTTTCAAGCTCGCGCTCGGCATCGCGACGGTTCTTTTCGATCTCGCGCTCGGAGTCTGCCTTGAAGCGCTCGTATTCTTCTTTCTGCTTCTTTGCCTCGTCGCGCTCGCGCTCAGCCGCCTGCCGAGCTTCCTCGAGCTCGCCTAAAATTCGCTCCATCTGGCGATTTTCTGCGGCGACGTAGCCGTTAGCACGCTCGACGATGCGGTGAGGCAGTCCGAGCTTTTCGGATATCGCGAACGCGTTCGATTTTCCGGGCGCGCCAACGATCAGCTTGTATGTCGGACGCAGAGTCTCAACGTCGAACTCGCAGGACGCGTTCTGCACGCCCTCGGTGTCCATCGCGTAGGTCTTGAGCTCGGTGTAGTGCGTGGTCGCCGCGCAGAGTGCGCCCGCGCTTCGCATATCCTCAATGACCGAGACGGCAAGCGCCGCGCCCTCAACGGGATCGGTGCCCGCGCCAAGCTCGTCGAAGAGGACGAGCGAGCGGTTATTGCGCTCGTTTACTATCGAGACGATAGTGACCATATGAGACGAGAAGGTCGAGAGCGACTGCTCGATGCTCTGCTCGTCGCCGAGATCCACGAGGATCTTCTCAAAGATGCAGAGCGAGCTGCCATCGTCAAGTGGCAGGTGGAGTCCCGACTGTGCCATTATCGCGAAAAGTCCGAGCGTTTTGAGCGTGACCGTCTTACCGCCCGTGTTGGGACCCGTGATGATGAGCGTGTCGTATTCGCCGCCGAGCGAGACCGTGATCGGAACGACGGTCGACTTGTCGATCAGCGGATGCCTTGCACGGATCAGCCTGCAGGCGCGCTCCTCGGTGATCTTTGGCTCGCGCGCGTCCATCTTCTCGGAGAGATTTGCACAGCCGAAGGCAAATGCGATCTCGGTGATGTTTCTGTAGTTGAGGTTGAGCGAGGGGGCACTGCCCGCAACGCCCGCGGAGAGCTCGGAGAGGATGCGCTCGATCTCGTGCGCCTCCTTTGCCTCGAGCATTCGGAGCTCGTTGTTCGCGTCGACGACCGCCATCGGCTCGACGAATACCGTCGCTCCCGAGGACGAGGTGTCGTGGATGAGTCCCTTGACCTCATTTCGATATTCAGCCTTGACCGGCACGACGTATCGTCCGTTTCGCTGAGTTACGATATTCTCCTGGAGATATTTTGAGTATGAGCCGCCGACGTACTTTGAGAGAGTCTCCTTGATCTTGAGGTTGGAGACACGGATCTTGCGGCGGATGTCGGCGAGCGTGGGGCTTGCCTCGTCCGCGATCATATCCTCTGAGATGATCGAGCGGAAGATGCGGTCCTCGAGCGAGCGGTTGGACAGAAGTCGCTCAAAGATCTCGTCAAGGACGGTCTCGAAGAGTTTGTTGGCGCGGATGTAGTCGAGCAGAGAGCGCGCGGATTTGAGAAGCTGAGCTACGTCGAGCAGCTCTCTCGGCGTCAGTACCGCGCCTTTGAGCGCGCGTTCGCATACGTCGCCCATATCCTTGACCGTGCCGAAGGGCGGCAAGCCCTTGGTGTCGATCAGCTTGCGCGCGTCGGTCGTGCGGCGGAGCTTGCGCTCGATTATCTCGCGTCTGTCGTCGGGACAGAGAGACAGAGCCATAGCCGCCGCACCCTCGGTCGAGCAGTGCGCGGCTAACATCTCGCGTATTTTGTCAAATTCAAGTGTTGTTAGTGTTTTTTCTGTAATGTTCATAGTATCCTTGTTGGTTAGTTTGTGTCGGTTTTTTGCCACTTTCTTTCGGAGAAAGTGGCGCAAAGAACTTGAATGAAGGGAAAAGGTTATTGAGAGCGCCGCAAGAAGTTTTTGATCAAACTTTTTTCAAAAAGTTTGCGGTTTCCAAAGGCAGAGCCTTGGTCGCTCGTCGCAACGAGCGAAATTCCCCTTTCGGTGTTTTCTTTTTGTTAGCTTTTTCTTTTGCACCTTTTGAGTCAAAAGAAAAAGCGGATAAACGGTTATATGTCGTTTTAGCCGAGCCATCTATGCGCGGACGACCACATGGCAAGCCTGCAAGTTTTCTTCGAAAACATTGTGG
>JAGBIA010000090.1 GCA_017935225.1 Clostridia bacterium
CACATGGCAAGCCGACAAGTTTTCTTCGAAAACATTGAGTTCGCCCCTACGGACGAGATAAAGATTTTTTGTTTTGATTGCATACGGAAGTTCATTTTTAACCGTTACGATCTTGGACCGCCGGCAACTTGTTGCAGGGACGCACGGTCCCTACAAGCATAGAGATAAGCCTATGCTTTTGGCTACAGACCAAACAAAGATAGCTATGTCGCTTTTCATAATTTAAAATCAAAGAAACACGCGGTAGCGAGCTGTCCGCGTGTTTCTACATCGCATTGATATTAAATTACAGATCGGGGATGTCGCCTTGGCTTACAGTCGCCCAAACTATCGTAGGGAATATTGGTTGAAGTCCTATCAAAACCCTTGACCAACCCCCATTCAAGTTCTTTGCGCCACTTTCTCCGAAAGAAAGTGGCAAAAACCGCGTCCTACCCCAAACTAACTTTTACTTCTTAAACAGCGGGCCGAAGGCAGCGCAGGCTCTGTAGTCGGCGCCCTCTTTGTCCATACCGAATGCGTTCCAAGCGGCAGGGCGGAAGATCTTGTCCTCGGGCACGTTATGCATACAAACGGGGATGCGGAGGATAGACGCGAGCGTGATGAGATCTGCGCCGATATGTCCGTAGGAGATAGCTCCGTGGTTTGCGCCCCAATTGTTCATTACCTCATACGCGGTCTTGAACGCGCCCTCGCCCGTAGTTCTCGGAGCGAACCAGGTGCAAGGCCAGGTATAGTCGGTGCGCTTCCAGAGCGTGTCGGTGACTTCATCGGGCAGCTCGACTGTCCAGCCTTCTGCGATCTGCAATACCGGTCCGAGCCCCTTGACGAGATTGAGGCGGATCATAGTTGCGGGCATCTCTGCCTTGGTAACGAAGCGAGAGGAATATCCGCCGCCGCGGAAGTATCCGAGATCGGCATAGTTCCAGGTGGAGTTCTCCATAATAGCCGCTTGGTCGTCTTCTGTGATCTCCCACCATTTCTTGATCAGGGAGTTCCCGTCCTCGTCCTTTGCCGCGCCGTTCGCGTCAAGACAGCAAGCACCCGAATTGATGAGGTGGATTATTCCGTCCGAGTCCTTTGCCTTGCCCTCAAGGTCGTAGCCTGTAACTCTCTTTACCGCTTCCCCGCTCCAATAGGTGCGAACGTCGGCAAACATCTGCGCGCGGCCGGTCAGAAGCTTCATAAAGAGCATTCCGAGACCGTTGAGAACGTCGTTCTCGGTCGCAAGTATATAGGGCTCACGCGCGCCGTTCCAGTCGAACGAGGTGTTGAGCATAGCCTCGGGGAAGTCGCAGTTGGGATAGAAATCAGTCCACTGTCTCTGTCCCTGAAATCCTGCGGCGATCGCGTTGTGTCCGACGCTTTCTTCCTCGCAACCCTCGGGGAGCGAGTCGTTACCGCGCATAAGATCCTTGATAATGACCATCATCTTGACGACGAATTCCCAATCTGCATCCTTTTGCTCGCGTGTGCGCTGAAGCTCCTCGGGGTTCTTGTCAAAGCCCTCGATACAATTCTTTTTTGTCCACGCGAGAGCCTTTTCGTATTCAGCCTTGTCGTAGATCTCCTCGGTCATTCGGCGGATGATCTCGACCTCGTCGACCGACTCAACTCGCATACCGAGGTAGTCCTCGATGAAGTCCGAGCTGATTATCGAGCCGCCGATGCCCATGCAGATCGAGCCGATCTGCAGATAGGATTTTCCTCTCATACTTGCGGCGGCGATCGCGGCTCTGCCGAAGCGGAGCAGCTTTTCTTCTACGTCAGCGGGGATCTCAGTGTCGTCAAGATCCTGCACGTCGTGACCGTAGATGCCGAATGCGGGGAGTCCCTTTTGTGTGTGTGTCGCGAGCACGGACGCGAGATAGACCGCGCCGGGTCGCTCGGTACCATTAAATCCCCAAACGCCCTTGATCGTATGAGGGTCCATATCCATAGTTTCCGCGCCGTAGCACCAGCATGGAGTTACGGTGAGTGTGACATCAACGCCTTCGCGGCGGAATTTCTCAGCACACGCGGCAGCCTCTGCAACGCGGCCGATGGTGGTGTCGGCGATAACTACCTTGACCTTCTCGCCGTTCGGATAGCGCAGATTGTCCTCGAAGAGCTTTGCGGCACGCTTTGCCATACCCATAGTCTGATCTTCGAGCGACTCGCGCACCTTGAGCGCGCCGCGTCTGCCGTCTATTGTGGGGCGGATGCCGATCACGGGATATCCGCCGATAAGTTCCTTGTTAGCCATAATACACCTCGTTTATTGTTTTTTATTTATTCGGTCAAGAACTGTCCGCGCAGTCCTGCGTCGATGAGCTCTCCGTTCTTGAATGTGAGAGTCGTGAGCGACGGACCCTTGGTCCATACTGCTATTCCGTAGTCGTCCGTGGGTGCTGTGCCCGAGATCACGATGAGATAATACCCCGTCGAGAGTCCCTCGAACCTTGCCTCAAACTGCACGTTGTTATTGAAGTTTTCGGCTGTATCCGTCGCGAGTATCTCGCCCTTGAGCGTGGTCTCGTAGTCGGTATCCCAGCGGTAGACGTCAAATTTTATACTTCCCACGTTGTTATCGTAGCTCGAAAGATAGAACGAGCCGCCCGTGAGCTTATTCTTCGCATTGAGAAGCACGGCTATAGTGTCGCCGTCCTTAAGATTGTGGTGAGTGTCGCTACCCATAGTATAGGTATCAACTCTGCCTGCCTTGGCGGGAAGTGTATATTCACCCATTCCGTCGTCCGAGCCGCCACCGTTTCCGCCGCCGCTACCGTCATTCTTCAGACCTGCGAGCAGCAGATCGATAGAGTCGATATTGAAGAAATCACCCGTATCGGTCACGCCGATGAGCTTGGGATGCGTGGGCACTTTCTCGTTGTCATAGGTGCCAAAGCCGATAAAGTACTGCTTGCGGATAGTGTGCGCGCTATCCTCCCAGACCTCGTGCGAGACCACAGAGCAATCGTAGAACGCCATTCCGCAGGGGAAGAGATTATTGTCGAGCGCATCGAATACTGCACCCACAGAGGAGTCCTTATAAGTATTGAAGTGGCAACGGTAGAAGGAGATACTGTCGACGAACTTGAAGTGCGCCGCGACAGAATTCTCGCTCTGCGCGGTGTCAAAGCGGCAGTCGGTGACTGTAGTCAGCCAGGTGTCGTTGTGCGCGCTGTAGTTGCCGTCAAAGAGAATACCTGTCGTCTCGTCCTTAAGGCAGGTCACGTTGATAGACTCAAAGCGGTTATAGATATTGTAGTTACCCGTGGGCTCATTACCCGCGAGCAGCTTTATTCCGGTGTCGGTAAAGCCCATAGCCTTTATGTTGTGGAAGTAGCCGCCCGAGAAGGACTTGAGCTCAAGGCAGGTCTTTGCTCTGTCGTTGCCGAAGAGATAGATGCCCGCGATCTCGCAGTCGGATATGCGTCCGTTGAGCGAGAGCATGACCTCCATCTCAGCATTAGCCTTTATTGTGGTCGCGGAGGCGGTGTTGTGCGAAAATCCGCCGCCCGTGCCGATGAATTTGATGCCGTTTTTCGAGGAGATCTTCTCTCCCGAGTCGCCGTCACCTATGTTGAGAGTTGAGGTAATGGGGTAGTTTCCGCCCGGTAGCACTACCGTTCCGCCGCCCGTGCCGAGCGAGTCGATAGCCGCCTGAATAGCCTTTGTATCGTCGGTCATTCCGTTGCCCTTAGCACCAAACCACTTTACGTTGACGTAGCCCTGCTCACAGTCTCGGATAAAGCGACCGTTCTCTGTAGCAGCTGCGGACTTTATCACGAGCGCGCCGTCGGGTTCTTTTGTAGATGCCGCGTCGAAATAAAACGTTCCGCCACCGCCGTCGCCGACCTCGTGGTAGCCCTTGAGGATGACGATCGCGTCTGCCTCGGATACCTCGAGAGCAAGCAGATCCTTCATCGTGTCTACGACGTAGCTGCCTGTGGTCTTGAGCTTGCCCGAGTCGGTGGGAGTGGGCGGTTCATCTTTTTGAGTTTTGTTACAGCTTGAAAAAACAAGAATCAGAGCAAGAAGTGCGATTATGAGAATGAGAGCTCCTTTTTTCATAGCGTCCTCCGTATGATTTATTTTATAGAGTATGTTTTAAGAATATTGCCGTCAAGGTCGGTGATAACGCGCGTGCCGCAGTCGACGCTCGTTATCTGCCTGCCGTCGACAAAGATAGCCGCGCGCTTGCCGTCGTTTTTGACGGTGTAGGCGCGCTCGCCCTCGATCTGCGTGTATTCACAGCCGCCGCAGTCACCGAGAGTCGAGAATATAGCTTTGTCACGCAGTATCTCAACACCGTAGAGGTGCGAGGTGTAGCCCATAAAGGCGAGTATCGACGGTCCGTAGTCGCCCGACGCCGTGCAGAACGCCGCCTGAGGCTCGCTCGTGTATGGGTCAAACTGCTGGGTGAAGATGACGGGATCGTTCATCGCGAGAGCGTCGCAGAGTTTATGACCGAATATCGCGAGCAGACCGTAATATCCGTAGTTTTCCATCGCGCGAATAGCTCGCTGATAGGTAAGCCCCTCGGGCTGACCGCTCCAATTGTTGTAAGCGTCCGAGACGAAGAGCGGATCGTTTGCCGCGATCGAGGTCAGCGGCATCGGAGTAAAGAACTCCTCGGGGTTTGTCAGATGCTCGCGCACGAAGCGGTACGCCTTGCTCTTATCATACGCGCCGTGGTACATAACGCGCAGGTTGTTGTGGATGAGCGTGTCGAGGAATTTGTTGTCGCAGTCGCGGTCGAAGAGCGCGCCGCGCTCCTCCCACCAAAGATAAGAGTTGAGCTTTTTCTTCACGCTCTCGGCACCCGCACGCCATCTTGCTTCCTCGCCGTTTCCGAGTATCGCCGAGATCTCTGCAAGCGTTATCCGTCCGTCGTAGGAGTATGACATCACATCCATAGATTCGTAAGGAAGCCGCGCCTGCCCGTATGGAGCTTCGTCACTTCCCCACGCGTCAGGTCCGCCGAAAAAGCGCGTGCTACCGTCCTCGCCCGTGTCCCACACGCAAAATGACTCAAGACAGCCGTCTTTGTCGGTGTCGCGCGTGCGCCACAGATAGCTGTCGAACCGTTCGAGCGCGTCGTAGAGGCGGCGCAGATAGTCGGTATCCTTGCCCGTGCGGTACCAGACGTTGAGCGCGTGGTAGGGAAAAGAGTAGCCCTGAAAGTGCGAATACATAAGCTCGGGCGCGCTCTCGCCAAATCTGATTACCGACGGAAGTCTGCCGTCAGCGCGGATGTATTCGATAAAGCTGTTCTGGTTGTTGTACGCGGTCTCAAGACAGCGGCCTGCGTACATATCGCCGCCCATCGGCTGAGTCTCGAGCCAAAGCCCCTGGTAAACTCCGCCCTCGACCAGCATTTTCTTGCCGAGCCAGGTGACGATGTTGTTCTTTTCGGTCCTCTCTGCCGCATCGAACACGCGTTGCCACTTTGTGTCGGCGGTAGAGAAGATGACCTCTGTATGCGCAAAATTCATAGATCACCCTCCGATAAAAATGCCGCGCTTACTTCGCGCCGCTCTGCTGTTTTTTTTCGATCGACGCGTTATGAAAATAGAGGCAGAGATCGAGAGTTACCATCGAGAGATTGAGGATATAGAAAAAAAGCACGTACCATTTTGACGAGAATGATGCCATATAGGCGGGATTGATGAGCTTCGCGGTGATGCCGCAGAGATAACCGAAGATTATCAGCATCAGAAAGAGCGCGCTCTTGCCCTTGGTGCTTTTGGTTCTGATCGATTTTATTACGTTGAGCGGCCAGGATGCGCCAAACGCGATAAGCATAAGTATTTCAAATAATTCAGGCATATTCCGCCCTCCGATCGCTTTACTGCCTTTATTGTAGCACAAATTCATATGCGTGTCAATAGCGAGTTAGGCAGAGTGGGAGCGTATGTGGATCATTCTGCGAATTTTCTGTTTTGAGTATAAAAAGCCGTTTTTATAACATTTCAGAAACAAATCAGAAGCAAAACGCAAAAATCGGTATCGTATAATAATGTCACAATAAAAAACAAACACAGAGAGGTAATTTATAATGAACAGAAACGATCAGCAGTTTATGGCACAGAAGATCCGCGCGCAGTACATGGAAAAGACTCCCTCCGAGCTTGACGCACTCCGTGAGCTTGATGCCAAAGTAAAGCGTCCCGCAAACGTATTTGCATACATCTTCGGCAGTATTTCCGCCATTATTATGGGCGCGGGAATGAGCCTTGTGATGACAGATATCGGCGCGACCATCGGCATCACCAGCGCACTTGTCCCCGGAATTGCGATCGGTGCCCTCGGACTCGGTATGGCACTTCTCACCTATCCGATATACAAGGGAATCCTTAACTCGCGCAAGAAGAAGTACGGTGCTGAAATTCTCGCGCTCAGCGACAAGATAATGAATAAGTAAAAAAAGAATGCATTTTTAAAAAATGCACATTCGTAAACAAAACTTTAACATTTGCGTGTTATAATATCCGCAGTATATCAGCGGAGGTATTATTTATGTTCAAAATTTTAATCTTGGAGGATGACAGAGATCTGAACCGCAGCGTTTGCTCCTTTCTCAACAATTCGGGATATGATGCAGTCGGTTGTCTTGACGCCGAAAGTGCGTACGACGAGATGTATAAGACAACCTTTGACTGTATCGTATCGGATATTATGATGCCGAACATCGACGGCTTTGAGTTTGCCAGGACGGTACGTTCTCTTAACAACGATATTCCTATACTGTTTATGACTGCCCGTGACGATTTCGCATCCAAACAAAGAGGATACCGCATAGGCATCGACGATTATATGACAAAGCCGATCGACCTTGACGAGCTGTTCCTGCGTATCGGCGCGCTTTTGCGCCGTTCCAAGATCGCATCAAGCCGTCGCCTTGAGGTCGGTAATTTCATAATGGATGCCGACGAGAGAAGCGCAACGCTTGGCGGTGAGGAGATACCCTTGACGGCAAGAGAATTTGACCTTCTTTATAAGCTCTTATCCTACCCCAAAAAGACCTTCACGCGCACACAGCTGATGGATGAGTTCTGGGACGTGGATACGCAGACAAGCACGAGAACTGTCGACGTGTATATGACAAAGCTCCGCGCAAAGCTCTCGAATTGCGATTCCTTTGAGATCCAGACAGTTCACGGTCTTGGATATAAGGCGGTGATCAAATGAAAAAGCCGAGCTTTCGCAGAATTCTTCAGGAATTCAGCAGCTTTCTTTTGTTTTTTCTGGTGGTAGCATTCGTAGTGACCTGCAGTATGCTGCTCTTCTTGGAGGTATTAGCAACTGAAATGGGCTTGGTCTTCAACTCCGAAAACATCACCGACGCGGCTAAGATCACCTTTCTTAACGTACTCATAATAACCGTTCTTTTCAAAACGGTTGACTTTATCCGCAGAAAGATTATGGTGGATAGGCCTGTAAAAACAATAACGGTTACCGCAAAAAAAATTATGAACGGTGATTTTTCCGCCCGTGTTAAGCCAATGAATAAAGCGGGGTTTGAGGGCTTTGATCAGATAGGCAAGGCTATCAATTCAATGGCGGAAGAGCTTTCGAGCGTAGAAACTCTGCGTACTGATTTTATTGCCAATGTGTCCCATGAGATGAAAACGCCGCTTGCAGTTATGCAGAACTACGGAACGCTCTTGCAGACTCCCAACCTGACCGAAGAAAAGCGGATCGAGTATGCCAAGACAATTACCGATGCCTCGCGCCGTCTTGCCGATATGATGACCAATATTCTCAAGCTCAATCGGTTAGAGAATCAGCAGATCTATCCGAACCCCACGACCTTCGACCTCGGCGAGCAGCTTTGCGAGAGCCTTTTGCAGTATGAGGGCACGTGGGAGCGAAAAAACATCGAAATCGACACCGATATTGCCGAAGGTGTGCAGGTCTCTGCCGATGCAGAGCTTCTGTCGCTCGTTTGGAACAATCTTTTTTCCAATGCATTCAAGTTTACCGAGGACGGCGGCAAGGTCACGCTTAGGCTTACAGCAGACGAAACATACGCTACAGTCAAAGTTACCGACACGGGATGCGGAATGAGCGCTGAGGTAGGCGCGCATATATTTGAAAAGTTCTATCAAGGTGACACCTCGCACGCGACACAGGGCAACGGTCTCGGATTACCTCTTGTAAAGAGAGTGGTTGACATTATGCAGGGCGAGATAGGCGTGGAAAGTGCGATCGGTGTCGGCACTACGTTTACTGTTAAGATCAGGAGGACTGAGTATGGATTGGAAGAAACTCGGTAAAGCTCTGCTGTTTCCGCATATCGCCATTATGATCATCCTCGTTCCCATTTCTGCCGTTCTGCTCGTCGGCTCAATGGTGTTTGTCGGTACGGAATCGGTAATAGCATATATTTCCTACGTTCTTGCCGCCTATACCTTGACGGTGTGGTGCTTCAAGATTCCATACTTGATTAAATTCTTCAAAACCTTCAAGGATGAAAACAGATATGCAAGAAGATGGCAAGACGATACTCGCCTGCGCGTAAACGTGTCGCTCTTCGGCTCGCTTTCCTGGAACGCTCTGTACGGGATCTTTCAGATATGGCTCGGTTTTTACCACCATACCTTTTGGTTCTATTCGCTCGGCGCGTACTATATATGTCTTGCGATCATGCGTTTCTTCTTGGCGCGTCACACAACGAGATACGCTCCCGGCGAGAGAATGCAAACCGAGCTGAAAAAATACCGCGCTTGCGGCATTGTATTTCTTGTGATGAACCTCGCTCTTGCACTGATCATCTTCTTTATGGTCTATTGGAACAGAACCTTCGAACATCATATGATCACAGCGATAGCGATGGCAGCATACACCTTTACCGCACTCACAGCCGCGATCGTCAACGTCATAAAATACAGAAAGTATAACAGCCCCGTCTACTCGGCATCCAAAGCCATCAGCTTGGCGGCGGCTCTCGTGTCGATGCTGACACTTGAATCTACGATGCTCACGACCTTTGGTGACGGAACGATGACGGCAATAGAGCAGAAATTGATGCTGGGCGCGACGGGCGGTGCTATTTCGGTACTGATCGTTGCCACAGCGATTTATATAATAGTCGTCGGTACGAAAAAACTGAAAGAATTGAAAACAGAGGTTAATAATGGATAATAATAATCAAGAAAAAATCGGATTTACTTATACCTACTCTGCAAAAGAGCAGGCAGAGTTGAAGCGTATCCGCGAAAAATATACCGCACCGACCGAGGATGAGGATAAGATGGCACGCCTGCGCCGACTTGACGCAAGCGTGACTAATACCGCACAAGCGGTCGCACTTGTACTTGGTATCATAGGCGCACTTATTCTCGGCTTTGGAATGAGCCTTATTATGACCGATCTTGCTGAATTTCTCGGTCTTGAAGAAACTGTGGTAATGGTTGTAGGTGTTTCTGTCGGCATCGTCGGCGGTATCCTTGCAAGCCTTGCCTATCCCATCTATAACGCCATTGTAAAGGCAAAGCGCAAGAAGCTCGCCCCCGAGATCATTCGTCTGACCGACGAGCTGATGAAATGAGCGGCGAATGCGAACTCGCAGTTATGCCTTTGGCATAACCAAGATTAAAAAATTACAAGCCCGATCAAAAAAAGCCCCGATTAATTTTCGAAAAAGC
>JAGBIA010000091.1 GCA_017935225.1 Clostridia bacterium
AGCGGTAACCGATATTGCGGGCGACCGCAGGTCGCCCCTACCGACGAGATGTAAACCTACGTGCAACCGCAAACGGATGTGCGGCGGAGACCGATATGTCCTCGGGTCGTCGTGAGGCAACGCCCCACAGGCATATGCTGTTTTATCGTGCCTTGTAACCTTTATTGAGCAACGCGATTATCGCGTGGTTGTGGTTTTATTTTAACAAAAAACGGGCTGCCGTGGCAGCCCGTTTCAAAGTATAGAAAACTCAATCCTTTTTCTCCATAACGAGAATAATTCCGTCGTGTCGCTCGGTGACCTCGTATCCTGCTGAGCGGTAGACTCTTTCCCATATTTCTGCGTTATCCGAGTCGGACACGTAGGAGCGCAGGTCGAGAACGACTATATCGGTGTGAATGAGTATCTCGTAGGTCACGATCTTATTCGAGGAGATGCTCTTCTTAGGCTCAAGCGCCTGCGAGGTGTGATAAAGCTCGTCGACGTCGTAGAGAGGAGTGAGGTACATCGAGGTCGCCATTACCGATTTCGAGCGGTCGATGCGCGACAGCACGTCCTCGACGGTGTCGTAGGTCTCCTTTTCGGCGAATACGCGAGTAACGTAGAAGAACTGCGCGGGTGCGCGTGCAGCACCGAGGAAGAGAGATGCCATCATAGCGACGGTAAGCATTGCCGCAACCGCGCCCGAGCGGAAGCTCTTCTTGGTGCTTACACTCGCGGGGAGATCTGCTTCCTTTTGCTCGTTTTTTTCGTCCTTTTCGCACTCTGTCGGCTCTTCCGTGCACTCTTCGGGAGAGGAAGAGAGGTCGGCAAGGTTGATCGCGGCGGCGTAGAGAAGCATCGCGCCCGAGCCAAAGGAATACTGGAACGAGAGGTTATATTGGTACTGATAGTCGGTGATAAGGTTGATAACGAAGAGCGGCGCGATCAAGAGCCATCTTGACGGCTTGCGCGTCATAAGCGGCAAAAAGGCGATCGGCACGAGCATATTGAGCGCGTAGAGCAGCTTTTCGTAGGTGAAGCTCTCTGCGGCGTAGAGAGCGGGGTTGACGAGCGCGACCTTGATAAGATCGACAAATCCGCCGTTATAGCCGATTATGTTGAAGTATCGCGAGCCGAGCATTATACCCTCGCTGCCCTGCATCAGCATCCACATCGCGAAGAGGAAGTATGCAAAGGTCATAGCGAAGAGCAGCAAGCCCTTGACGATTCTTTTGCGTGAGAAGATAACGTAGAGCGCGATAAATCCGACGTACATCGCCGCGTCCTCCTTTACCGTAAGCACACCGAGCGCGAAGATAAAGGTAGGGATCCATTTTTCAGCGTGGATAAAATAGAGAGTCCAGAGTATTAGGGGCGCGAGGAATGCATTTTCGTGGAAATCGTAGAACGCGCCGCTGCTCATCGCGGGGTAGAGCAAAAACAGAAGCGAGACGACCGCCGATTTGAAGTTGGAAAGCTTGACCTTGCGGCAGATAAGCCAGAGCGGGAAAACACCCGAGAATACGACGAGTATCTGTCCCCAGACAAGCACGTCGGTCGGCTTAAAGATATAGCAGAAGGGCAAAAGCAGGTAGAGCACGGGAGAAAAATGAACCGCAAAGTGAGACAGATGCTCGCCACGCTCGCAGGTGGTGTAGGGAAGGAAGGTCTCGGTCATATTGTCGTACATCTGCGCGAAGATGCCCATATCGTAGCAGGGCGAGCAATACGCGGCTGTGCGCGAGCCGAGAACGACTATAAAGTAGGCGGATATTGCGACGAACGCGACGGTTACTATGATGAACGACGCGCGTGCGCTGATGTCTTTAGTGGGGAGCTTGATGCCGTCACTCTTTAGGAAATTTGCGACGAGTGCGACGACTGCAAGCGAGAGAATGGTGAAAACGAGCGCGGTGTACGCCTTTGAGTGCGCGTCACCCGAGCTGTCTGCTACCGAGATTATTCCGTAGAGCGTAAAGAGAGCAGGGAGCGCGAGAGGTATGACCTTGTCGGAGAGAAATCTTTGCGCCGCCCATATAAGCGCGGAGAGAACCAGCACGGAGAGAAGAAAGATGAGCGTCGGTACGGAATCTGCAAATTCCGGAACTGCGGTGAAGCGATCATCTGAGAGTCCGCAAAACACTGTCAGCGACAAAAGCCATCCGCAGACGGCAGAGAGCGCGACGGCAGGCGCGTGCTTTTTTGCCCCCGTCATCAGCTTATCGAGCCTTTCGTTTTTCATAATATGCTCCTTTGTATCGGGAAGTTAGCCCGAGAAATTTCTGTACGGGTATATTATAGCACAAGTGTGAGAAAAAATAAAGGTTTTTTTCGCACTTTTATTGACTTTCTATGTAATTAGTTTTATAATATAATATACAGTACTATATCTTATGGGAGGTAGGCTATGAAATTCGCAAAATGGATATGCGCTCCGCTCGATACGGGTTCGGCGGCAGTCGTTTTTAAAAAGAGCTTTGCGGCGGAGAATGTCAGCAGGGCAATAATAAAGGTGAGCGGACTTGGCACGTACGAAGCTCGCATTAACGGTCAGAAGATAGGCAGGCAGGTGCTGACTCCAGGTTGGACGAGCTACGAGCATCGCGTTCAGTACCAGACGGTAGACATAACAGAGCAGATAAAAGAGAATAATACAATTGCCATCGGCGTAGGTCCGGGCTGGGCGGTAGGAGCGGCGAACTATCATCACGAAACAAAGCTTTATGCCGAGCGCGTGTGTGCGGTAGCCGAGCTTGAGCTTACCTACTCTGACGGCAGAGTGGAATATATATACACCGACGAGAGCTGGGATGCGTGCTCGAGTGAGGTCACCTTCTCGGATATCTATGACGGTGAAACTATAGATAAGACCGCCGAGGAGATCTCTTACGGCAAGGCGGTGCTCTCTCCTAAGAGCTTCAACCTTGTAGAGCAGGTCGGTGCGGATATCGTCGAGAACGACGTGATCTCTCCCGTGACTCTCATCATTACACCAAAGGGCGAGAGAGTTATCGACTTCGGTCAGAATATGACGGGCTACGTTTCGCTGAGCATCAAGGGCAAACGCGGCGAGCGCGTGGTGATCTCACACGCAGAGGTGCTTGACAAGGACGGAAATTTCTATAACGGCAATTACCGTTCGGCAAAGAACATACTTACCTTTGTGCTCAGCGGGGATGAGGACAGCTTCAAGCCGACCTACAGCTTCCAGGGCTTCAGATATATCCGACTTGACGAGTACCCCGATATCCCGATAGATCTCGGTGCGTTCAGGGCGATCGCTGTTCATTCGGATATGCGCCGCACGGGACACTTCGTGTGCGGTGACGCAAAGATAAATCAGCTTTACCACAATATAATCTGGGGACAGAAGAGCAACTATCTCGACATCCCCACAGACTGTCCGCAGAGAGACGAAAGACTTGGCTGGACGGGAGATACGCAGGTGTTCTGCCGCGTTGCAGGTATAAACTACGACACGCGTCGCTTCTTTGAGAAATGGCTCGGCGAGCTTCGACTCGAGCAGGAGGAGAGCGGTGCTGTCAGAGGCGTATGCCCCGAGAGATTTAACAGCTACCACACTCGCATCTCGGCGGGCTGGGGCGACGTTGCTACCATCGCGCCCTTTACGCTCTACGAGCTTTACGGCGAGAAGCACTTCCTTGAGGATAACTTCGAGCTTATGCGCCGTTGGGTAGAATATCAGCACAGCGCGGGAAGCGAGGAATTCCTCTGGCTCGGCGGCACTCACTACGGAGATTGGCTGGCGCACGACTCGGGCGAGGACAGCTACGAGGGCGCGACCTCGGCTGATCTTATCGCAAGCGCGTTCTTCTATCACTCCGCAGACCTGCTCGTTCGCGCGGGCAAAATTCTCGGTAAGGATATGAGCGAGTACGAGACTCTCAGAGATAACGTCCGCCGCCGCTTCAGAGAGTTCTTTATGAAGGACGGAATGCCCGTGGGCGATCCTTCTGATCTCGGAAAGCCGCTCGCTCCCGAGGCCAGACACGGAATGACGCAGACTGCGATCACGCTCATCCTTCATTTCGGTCTTTGCGAGGAGAGCGAGAAAGAAGCGCTCACCGAAAGACTTGTCGAGCTGATAGAGCTCTTCGGCGGTAGAATGTCGACAGGCTTCCTCGGAACGCCCTATATTCTTCACGCGCTCTCGGATAACGGCAGAAACGACGTCGCTTACAAGCTCTTCTTTAACGAGGACAATCCCTCTTGGCTCTACTCGGTCAACAAGGGCGCGACGACTATGTGGGAGCATTGGAATTCGATCAAGGACGACGGAAGCTTCTGGAGCGACGCGATGAACTCCTTTAACCACTACGCGTACGGATGCGTTGGAGATTGGATGTACGGAAAGATCTGCGGTGTGCAGATCGCAGAGGGCGGAGAGGGCTACTCGAAGTTGAATATCGCGCCTCACCCCTGCGCTCGCCTCGGCTTTGCAAGATGCTCGATCGACACGGTGCGCGGCAGACTTGAGAGCGCGTGGTACTGCTCGGGCGAGAACGTCAAGCTCGAGTTCGTCATCCCCGAGGGCACAGAGGCGTGCATCACGCTTCCCGATGGAAGATGTGAGACCGTCACGGGCGGATCGCACTGCTACACGGTAGCGGCTTCGGATATATGAAAATATGATATGACCCGACTTTGTCGGAGCATATAGATTAAAATTTTACAGGAGGTAAACACAATGAAGGTAACCAAGGATTCTATTATCGGCGACGTACTCGACTACAATCGCGGTACAGCACAGTTCTTCTTTGAGATCGGTATGCACTGTCTCGGATGCCCCTCTGCAAGAGGCGAGTCCATCGAGCAGGCTTGCGCAGTTCACGGAACCGACGCTGACGCTCTCGTAGAGAAGATCAACGCTTTTTTGGCGGCAGAAGAGTAATATAAATATACGCACCGCGGGACGCTTATGCGTTCCTGCGGTGTTTGCCGTAATTTGAAGGATTTTAATTTTGATGACTACACTTGAAGAGGGAAAGAAATGAACCTGCCAAGGATAAGTAAAAGGCTTTCTTCTGCCGCCTCGCTCGTGAGGGATGGCGTGAGGATCGCCGATATAGGAACCGACCACGCGTATCTACCGATATATCTCTATCTGTCCTCTAAGGTCAGCGGTGGCGTGGTGTCGGACATAAATCAGGGACCGGTCGATCGCGCGAGGGCGAATCTCTGCGACTATGGCTGTGAGGATGCGTTCGTTGCTCAGCGCGCCGACGGACTTGACGGAGTGCTCGCGCACGGAGTTGAGGATATCTTCATTCTCGGAATGGGCGGCGAGCTTATCGCAAGCATCATAGAGAACGAGCCCGAGATAAAGAACGAAAAATACAGCCTCGTGCTTCAGCCGATGACTCACCCCGAGATACTTAGAAAATATCTTGGGCATAACGGATTTGAGATCGACTGCGAGCTTATCGTAGAAGAGGACAAGATATACCAGATAATGCGCGCAAGATACACGGGACGTGTGAGCGAGTACAGCCTGCTTGAGCTCAACTTCGGTGCGCGCAATCTTGAGAAGCCTACCCCCGAGCTTTTCGCACTTATGAAAAGAACTCGCGCGGTATATTGCGAGCGAGTCAAGGGAAAGGCACTTTCGGGAGTTGACACAAGTCAGGAAAACGAAATGATAGAGAAAATAGATAAATTCCTTTCGGAATATTTGGGAGAATGAAAATGACAGTTCGCGAGCTTTTTAGAATACTGAACGAAAGAATACCGCGCACGCTTTCTTGCGATTGGGACAACGACGGACTTATGTGCTGTCCCGACGGTGCGCGTGAGGTAAAGCGCGTGCTTGTCGCGCTTGATGCAACCGACGCGGTCTGCGAGGCGGCGATCGAGGGCGGATACGATCTCATACTTACGCACCACCCCTTTATCTTCAAGGGCTTGCGTGCCTTTGAGGATGAGAATGCTATCGCACTCAAGGCGATGAAACTCGTGAGGGCGGGAATATCGGTGATGTCATTCCATACCCGACTCGATGCGCTCGCAGGAGGAGTCAACGACGCGCTCGCGGCGGTGCTCGGGCTTAAGAACGTAGAGACCTTTGAGGGCGAGGGACTTCCGCTCGGCAGAGTGGGAGATCTGCCAATGCCGATGCCGCTTTGCAGCTTCGCTGCCTTTGTCAAAGAAGCACTCGGTGCACCTTTTGTTTCATTTGTTGATGCGGGACACGAGGTAAAGCGCGTTGCCGTGGTTGGTGGAAGCGGAGATGATTTCATATCTGTGGCGAGAGCTATCGGCGCTGATACCTATGTCAGCGGTGAGTTCGGTCATCACGCGCTGACGGACGAGCCTGATGCCGCCCGCGGAATAAATCTGATCGAAGCAGGGCATTTTTACACCGAGCAGCCTGTCTGCAAGGCTCTTTCTGATATGATAGCAGAGATAGACAGTGCGATAGCGTGCGATATTATCTCGAGCAACCCGATTAAAGCTATATAAAACACAAAAAGGAGAAAAATTATGACGTATGCAGTTGCTAACCTTCACGGTTGTTTTGATAAATTCAAGAAGCTTCTTCGCAAGATAAATTTCACCGATAACGACGTAATGTACGTGATCGGCGACATCGTGGACTACGGTGAGGAGCCGATCGAGCTCCTTTGCGACCTCAGTATGAGATATAACGTCATTCCTATCGTCGGAGACTGCGATCTTCGCGCACTCGAGCTGCTCACCGAGCTTGATAAGATGCTTGGCGGCGGCGCACCCGATCCCGAGGTGCTCGGCAGAATGACCGAGTGGATCCAGGAGGGCGGCACGAAGACTATGGAGGGCTTCAAGGCGCTCGACAACGATATGAAGGAGGGCGTGCTTGAGTATCTTGCAGATATGTCGCTCTATGAGGAGGTCGAGGCAGGCGGCAAGAAGTATCTGCTCGTTCACGCGGGTATTGCTGATTACAGTGCCGAGTCCGACCTTGAGGATTATATGCCCGAGGACTTTATTTACGAGTCTGTCGATCCTGACTATCAGCTTGTCGACGGCGTAACGCTCGTCGTCGGACATAAGCCTACCTACGAGATCGAGGGCGCAGAGAGAGGAAAGATATATCACGGTGAGGGCTCGATATTCCTTGATTGCGGCGCGGCATACGACGAGCCGCTCGGATGTATCTGCCTTGAGAACGGCAAGGAATACTATATTTATGACTAAGGATCAGATAATCGAGCTTGAGGTCACCGATCTCAACAACCTCGGCAACGGCGTGGGCAGACTTGACGGTCAGGTCGTATTCGTTCGCGGTGCGGTCAGCGGTGACTTCGTGCGCGCGAAGATCATCAAGGTCAACAAGAGCTTTGCGGTCGCGAAGCTGATCGAGGTGATCACCCCCTCGCCCGACCGTATCGAAGGATTTTGCTCCTCGCCACTTTCCTGCGGCGGATGTGTGTATCGACATATAAGTTACGAGTGTGAGCTCGAGCTCAAGCGCGGATACGTAAAGGCGGAGTTCGAGAAGGCGGGGCTTCCCGATGTGAAGGTCCTGCCCGTGCTCTCGACCGGCAAAGTTCGCGGCTATCGCAATAAGGCGCAGTACCCGGTCGCAAAGGGAAAGAACGGCATCTACGCGGGATTTTACGCGTCAAAAACGCATAGCGTGATCGCGGCGGAGTCCTGCGCGATACAGAACCCCGAGTTTGAGCCGATATTGCGCTTCGTGTGCGAGTTTGCAGATTCGCACGGCTGGAGCGTGTACGACGAGGAGAGCGGTCGCGGGCTTCTGCGGCATATCTATCTGCGCGTAGGCGAGAGAACGGCGGAAATTATGCTCTGCCTTGTGCTGAATGGCAAGGAGCTGCCGAGTGAAAATGAATTTGTGGCGGCGGCGCGCGAGAGATTTCCCGCGATTGTCAGCATTATGATAAACGAGAACCGAGAGGATACCAACGTGGTGCTCGGTAAGAAATATCGCACGCTCTGGGGCAAGAGCGGTATCGAGGACGAGCTTTGCGGACTGAAGTTTTTCATCAGCCCCGCGTCATTCTATCAGGTCAACCGCGACGGAGCGGAGCTGCTCTACAATAAGGCGGCGGAGCTTGCCGACCTGCGCGGCGGCGAGGTGCTGATGGACCTCTATTGCGGCACGGGAACGATCGGTCTTTCGATGGCGCATAAGGCAAAGAGACTTTGCGGAATTGAGATAGTCGAGAGCGCGGTCGAGTGCGCAAGGGAGAACGCCGCGCGCAACAAAATTGCGAACGCAAGCTTTTTGTGCGCGGATGCAGGAAATAAGGATAATATACTCGCGGCGGCAGGCGGCACGCGCCCCGACGTCGTGGTGATCGACCCCCCGAGAAAGGGAAGCACGCGCGAGCTTGTCGAGTGCCTTGCAGAACTCGGAGTGCCGAAGGTGATCTATATTTCTTGCAATCCCGACACCTTGGCAAGAGATTGCACCTATTTTAAGGACAAAAACTATGTCATAGGGGATGTTTATCCTTTCGATTTATTTCCCAGAACGGGGCACGTCGAGAGTGTCGTTTGTCTGATGCGAAAGGAGCATTCATGAAATACCAACTTCACGACAGCCAAATAAACAGAATTGAGTTTGGCGAAGATACAATAACTTTTACATTTTCACAGGGCTTTTGGGGAACCGATGAACACGGAAAAATGACCGAACAGTTGAAAAACTGCAAAATTGTGTTTGAAATCGATAGAAACGATGTGCCCATTGAGGATTTTATTTCCATTCGAGTTTCCAAAAAAGGCGGGGCTTACAAAACCATCTCTTTGAAAAAGTTTATGGGGTTGTTAAAAAAATCCCCGTTTGATGTGTATTTGGAGTATAATTGCGATTTTGCAAGTAGCAAAATGTTGCAAATACATTCAAACACTTTGCGCATTCGTTCGGAAATTTTTATTGAAGAAATCAAAAACGTGGAATATGTACACGACTGAAATGAGACTTTTTGGAGTTTCCACCCCCATTTTTGACCGCTTTTGAGACCTTTTGCCCTCTTGATCCGCGTCGAAAGTGTCGTTTGTCTGACGCGAAAATAACCGCAAAACACGTAGGGGCGAACTGTGTTCGCCCGAAAACGAGAAATTTTTGCCCAATTATACGGGCGAACGCAGTTCGCCCCTACGAAATTCGAATTCCCAAATTGCCCAATTTTGCGTAGGACCAAAAGTGCTTTTGAAGCAAAACTCGAAACTTCAATTTACACCTGTTTGGTATAACATATCGAAGAAAAATTTAGGAGGAATAACTATGAAAGTAAAGGTTTCACTTCTTTCACTTTGTCTTTCGCTTATTTTAAGTCTAACCGCTTGCTCGGGATATAATAATATCATGTATAAGCACCTTAGCAATGAGAAAAATTACGAAAGATATGAGGTTGCAATTGAAAATATATATGTTTTCAATAAGGAAACAGGGAAAGTTGAAGAATATAATGACACCATTCATGATGAAAGTTATTTAAGTACCACTGTTTATTTCAGCGTTTCGGAATTGGATGGTTTTTATGGTGGCGAGTATATTCTAGGTGATGGTACCAGAACTGAAAGGATGGTCTTGTTGGAGGTGTCAGCTGAAAGCAGTAAAATACTTCTTGAAAACGGTTTTTATAAAGATTTCTTGGTGGGTAATGTTGTAGAAATTCAATCTTCAGATTGGGTTTATATGGATGCAAATTTCTATTATGTTATCGGTGTTAAGTATGGTGAAACACAATATTTGAACGCCGAAGATGGTTTGCAAAACATTGTTGATATGATGGATAAAGAAAGAAGTTTGTTTTAAAAATATACCTTTTTGAGTTTCCACCCCCATTTTTGACCGATTTTTATACCTTTTGGCGTCTTGACCCACGTTGAGAGTGTCGTTTGTCTGACGCGAAAATAACCGCAAATCAAAATAAATTCAGGAGAAAGTATATGACCAATGCAATTTTCAATCCTAACGGAAGTGAATACATTTCCTCGCTGATCGCGGCGGCTGTGGCTGACGAAAGCCGCACGGCGACGGTCTCGGGAAATTGGATAATTGACGAGGCTGTGCGCATTCCGAGCAACTTTACGCTCATCCTCGAGGACTGCCACCTGCGCCTCGCGGACGGAAGCTACACGAATATCTTCGTCAACGAGCATCACGACACCGAGATTGGCAGAACGGTGTCGGGGCGTGACTGCAATATCGCGATAATCGGCAGGGGCGAGGCTATTCTCGACGGCGGTGAATACAACGATCTTAGCGAGAGAAATAACTCGAGAGACGGTCTGCCGCCCATCTGGAAGAACAATCTTCTGCTCTTTACGAACGTTGAGGGCTTCAAGATCGACGGGATCGCTTGCCGCAATCAGCGTTGGTGGGCATTGAACTTCATCTACTGCGCGCACGGATATATCGGAAATATCGATTTCTGCGCGAACGATACCGCGATTGACGAGAACGGAAACGTATATCACGGACTTTTGCACGACAGATATGCCGAGGCGCTCGTCAAGAACGCGGACGGCGTGGATCTGCGCCGCGGATGTCACGATATCGTGATAGAGAACATCACGGGATTTACCGAGGACGACACTATCGCACTGACAGGACTTTACGGCAGACTTGAGAAGCAGTTTGAGGTCGACGGGCTTGAGAGCGACATCTGTAACGTGACGATAAGAAATATCGCGAGTGCAGCATTTTGCACGAACGTGCGCTTGCTCAATCAGGGAGACGTGAAGCTTCACGACATTCTCATCGACGGAGTGTACGACACGTCGGCTGACTCACCCTATATGGATCTCGGAAAGCACACGGTTCGCATCGGCGACGTGAAGCTCTACGGCACGCGCCACGCGACGAAAGAAGAAACGTACAATATCACGGTCCGAAATATACGCTCGAGAGCGCCGTACGCGGTGGCTCTCGCGGGCGAGATGGACGGGCTCGTGATGTACGGAATAGAGTGCTTTGACGGCTCAAAAATGTTGCTTGACAACAGACCGTAAGCACAAAAGGAGAGAAAATGAACGTATTTAAAAAGGATCTTTACCGCTACTACGAAAAGGAACCGTTAAGACACAGATTTTTCAGACCGCTTGAGGTGAAATATATATACGTGATGCGCAAGTGCCAGAAGACTCGCTCTTTGCTCAAACTCTACTACAGACTCAGGCTCAAGAGCCTCTCGCGTAAAACACAGATACAGATACCCTACACGACAGAGATTGGCGAGGGATTTTGCATCGTTCACACGGGTAGCATAGTCGTCAACGGAGCGGCAAAGCTCGGCAAGAATATCAATATCGCGCCCGGCGTGACTATAGGTCAGGAAAATCGGGGCAAGAGACAGGGAACACCAACGATCGGAAACTCGGTGTGGCTCGGTACGAATTCTGTGGTGGTAGGCAACGTGACTATCGGCGACGACGTTCTTATCGCGCCGCTTGCTTACGTTAATTTTGATGTGCCCTCGCACTCGGTAGTCGTGGGCAATCCGGGAAGAATAATACCGCGCGAGAACGCGACGGAAATGTATATAGAAAGACCGGTATAGGAGGAAAAAATTATGATCCATTCAATTTTGATAATAGGACAGTCAAATATGGCTGGCCGCGGATTTTATGCGGATGCAGAGCCGCTTGACAACAAGGGCGGCAGACTAAAGGTGCTTCGCAACGGCAGATGGCAGAATATGTACCGCCCCGTAAACCCCGACAGACCCTTTTCGGGCACCTGCCTCGTCGAGAGCTTTGCTTCGGCTTATGCAGACGACCACGATGGAGTCGAGGTCGGAGTTATCCCTTGCGCTGACGGCGGAACCTCGCTCGATCAGTGGCAGGAGGGCGGTCTGCTTTTTGACAATGCGATAAACTGCGCGCGCCTCGCTATGCGCACCTCGCACCTCGTTGCAATTCTTTGGCATCAGGGTGAGGCGGATTGCTACGAGCCGAAGTATAAATTCTATCTTGAGAAGGTCACGGCAATAATGAGCGCGCTCCGCCGCGAGCTTGAGGCAGAGAATATTCCGCTGATCGTCGGCGCACTTGGGGATTATCTTCTTGAGTTTCCCGACAAAAATCTCGGCAGAAATTATATTTACGTAAACGAGGCACTCGTGAAGTTCGCGGATGCTACGCCTTGTACGGCGTTCGTCTCGGCAGAAGGACTTGGCTCGAACCCCGACCATCTCCACTTCAACCACGCATCTCTGCAGGAGTTTGGACTTCGCTACTATGCAGAATTTCGCAAGCTCGAGGACAAGGAGCGCGTGTTTGACGAGAAATGCAAGATGAACGACGCCGTCAGAAGCAAGATGGAAGCACTTTGATGGGAGAGACTATGAAAATATGTGTGATACAACCGAGATATTCCTTTGATGAGCGCGAGCTTGACGCTTGCGTACAGGGACTTTTGGATCTGGTTGATGAGTGCGGCGAGAGTATGGATCTGATCCTGCTTCCCGAGTACAGCGACGCGCTTGCCGATGTCAAGGGCGAGGCTGGCTTTTATGGTGCGGTCGAGAAATACAATGCGCTCCTTTTGGAGAAGGCGCGCGCGACCGCTAAGAGATGCCACTCTCTGCTTTTCGTCAATGCAGGCTGTGACAGCGGCAAGGGCGTGCGCAACACGACCTACGCGATCGACCGCGAGGGCGAGATCGTCGGCAAGTATTTCAAGGCTCATCCTGCGCCCAGCGAGGTCAAGCGCGACGCTGATGGCGGTCACGGACTTGACGTTGACTACAGCTATGAATACGCCGAGCCGTATATTCTCGAGCTTGAGGGCATACGCTTTGCATTTCTGACCTGCTACGATTTCTATTTTTACGAGAATTTCGCGCAGATCGCAAGAAAGCGCCCCGACGTGATCATCGGTTGCTCGCTTCAGCGCACCGACACTCACGAGGCGCTCTCGATCATAAATAAATTCCTTTGCTACAACACAAACGCTTATCTCGTTCGTGCTTCTGTATCGCTCGGCGAGGACTCAAAGCTGTGCGGCTCGAGCTCGGTGATATCCCCCGACGGAACGACTCTGCTTGATATGGGTAGCAAGGTCGGACTTGGCGTGTGCGAGATAGATCCGCACGCGAAGTACTACAAGCCCGCAGGGCATATGGGGAAGATGCGTTCGCACTTTGAGTATATCGAAGAGGGGCGCAGACCGTGGCTCTATCGCAACGGCGGCGCATCGGTAGTACAGTTTGAGGACGTGATGAAATACCCAAGGCTTTGCGCGCACCGCGGCTTTAACACGGTCGCCCCCGAGAACAGTATGGCTGCGTTCGGCGCGGCTGTGGCTCTCGGAGCTGAGGAGATAGAGTTCGACATCTGGTCGACGAGCGACGGAGTTCTCGTCTCCTGCCACGATAGCACGCTTGAGCGCGTGAGCGACGGCTGTGGAAAGATATACGAGCACACCTACGCCGAGCTTTGCGAGCTTGACTTCGGTATCAAGCACGGTGAGAAGTTCAAGGGAATGCGCATCCCGACCTTTGAGGAGATACTGCAAAAGTTCGCAGGTCGCGTGATAATGAACATCCACGTCAAGATCTGGGACTGCAACTTCGAGAACGATATGATGGAGCAGATCGTCGCGCTTATCAGACAGTACGACTGCGAGAAGCATATCTACTTTATGACCTCGAATGACCGAATGATAAAAAAGGTTATGGAGTACGCTCCCGATCTGCGCGTGTGTGTTGGTTGGAACGGAAACAAAGACCCTATGTCGATAGTCGACCGCGCAATAGAGCTTGGCGCGTACAAGGTACAGCTCTTCAAGCCTTATTTCAATCAGGAGAGCGTGGACAAGGCGCACGCGCACGGAATTCTGTGCAACGTATTCTGGGCGGACGATCCCGACGAGGCGCAGAAATATTTCGAGATGGGCATCGACACGGTGCTGACAAACGATTACTTGAAGATCTACAACGCGGTCAAGGATAAGTACCTCGACCGTAAATAAAATACGCACGGGAAGAGAGGAGAGAGTATGAAAAAATTTTGCTTTACGGTAGACGACAATATAAGATTTTTGCGTGAGCTTGCCGAAGATCAGCCCGAGAGCATCTTCGAGCACCCGTACCTTGCGCTTTATCGGCGCTTGCACGAAAAGTACGGACTTTGCGTTCAGCTTAATCTCTTCTACGAGTGCGAGGGATTTGACCTCTCGCGTATGCCCGATCGATATCGAGAGGAATGGAGAGAGAATGCCGATTGGCTCAAGCTCTCCTTCCACTCGAGGCTCGAGAACGTAAAGCCTTACGAGAGCTCGGGATACGACGAGGTATTTGCCGACTGCGATGCAGTTCATCGCGAGATATTGCGCTTTGCGGGTGAGGAGTCGCTTGCAAAAACTACGACAATACACTACTGCCTTGCGACTCACGAGGGACTCAAGGCGCTCCGCGACTGCGGAGTGCGCGGTCTGCTCGGACTCTACGGAAGCCGAAAAGCTCCGCGCACATCCTACCAGACCTCAACGCTCTGCGCGGGACTGCTCAGAAGAGGTGACATACTTCACGACGGCGACATCGCGTATGCGGCGATCGACGTCATTCTCAACCTTTTCTCAAGCGAGCAGATACTTGGGGAGCTTGAAGCTCTTTCGGATCGCCCCGAGGTCAAGGTAATGATACACGAGCAATATTTTTATCCCGACTATCACGCATATCAGTCTGTTTTTGCCGAAAAGCTTGAGGCAACATTTGATTATCTGTGCGAGAAAGGATTTGAAAGCACGTTTTATCAGAACGTGATATGACGGAGAAATTATGATAAATGCAGAATACAAGACACTCGTCCGCGACTGTCCGATAGTGGCAGAGCTTGCGGAGCTGAAAGAGGTCTTTTGGATAAACGAGAAAAAGAAGAGCTTTGCAGATGCCATAGCCGACTGCGAGCTTTCGAGTGCCGATGTGCGCGACGCGTCCGACAGACTCAGGAGGTTTGCACCCTATTTTATGGCGGCATTCCCCGAGACGCGCGCGACGGGCGGAATTATCGAGTCGCCGCTCCGCGCAATACCAAAAATGAAGGAAGCACTCGAGATAGAATACGGAGTAGAGATGAACGAGCAGCTTTACATAAAGCTCGACAGCCATCTCGCAGTATCGGGCTCGATAAAGGCGCGCGGCGGTATCTACGAGGTGCTATGCGTTGCGGAGCAGATCGCGATGCGCGAGGGAGGACTCAGACCCGAGGACGACTACTCGGTGCTCCATAGCGAGAAATACCGCGAGATATTCTCAAAATACTCGATCGCCGTGGGATCTACGGGAAACCTCGGGCTCTCGATCGGAATTATGAGCGCAAAGCTCGGATTTCGCGTGACGGTGCATATGTCGGCAGACGCGCGCGAGTGGAAAAAGAAGATGCTTCGCTCAAAGGGAGTGAAGGTAATAGAATACGCAGAGGACTACAGCGTTGCGGTCGAGAACGGACGGCGCGAAGCCGAGAGTGATCCGACCTGCCATTTCGTTGACGACGAGAATTCGCGCACGCTCTTTCTCGGATACGCGGTGGCGGCAGAGCGACTCTCGAAGCAGCTGAGCGATGCGGGAATAGAGATAAGCGCGGACTATCCGCTCCACGTCTATCTGCCCTGCGGAGTCGGCGGCGGACCGGGCGGTGTCGCGTTTGGGCTCAAGCTCGCGTTTGGTGACGCGGTACATTGTTATTACGCCGAGCCGACACACTCGCCGTGTATGACGCTCGGTATGGCGACGGGATTGCACAACAAGATCTCGGTCGGTGACATAGGAATTGACAACAAGACCATAGCCGACGGACTTGCGGTCGGTCGCGCGTCGGGCTTTGTGGGAAGATTTACAGAGCCGTTTATCGACGGATGCTACACGGTCAAGGACGGGAGACTCAGCGAACTGCTCGCGATGCTCTGGGACAGCGAGGATATAAGGCTCGAGCCGAGCGCGCTTGCGGGAGCTTACGGCGCGGTGCTGAACCGCGAGACGCGCGGATTGCATCTGATCTGGGCAACGGGCGGCAGTATGGTGCCTGAGGACGAGCTCGGAAAATATTACGCTGAAGGAAAAAAGCAAAAGGAGAAAGGCTATGATCATAACTGATATTATTAAGATCGGAGACCCTCAGATACTTCTGTACGAGGGCAAATATTATTGCTACGCAACTAATTGTGACCATTTCTCGACGGGATTTTCGGTATGGGTAAGCGAGGATCTTGAGAATTGGAGCGACGAGATCCCCTGCTTCAATGCTATAGAATATTGGGGCAAGTCTCACTTCTGGGCACCCGAGGTGGTATATCACAACGGCAAATTCGTTATGCACTACACCGCAAAGAGCCGCGAGCTCGACTCTCTGCGACTCGGCGTTGCAGTCTCGGACAGCCCCACAGGTCCGTTCGTTGACGTTCACAACAGACCTATGTTCGATCTCGGCTACGCGACCATCGACGGATCGGTGCTCAGATGCGAGGAGGGCAATTTCTTCTATTACTCGCGCGACTGCTGTGAGAACTACGTCGACGGCATCAAGACGAGCCAGCTCTACTGCGTGCGTATGAACGACGATCTTACCGAGGTCGTCGGCGAGCACGTGCTGGTCAGCACACCGACCGAGGAATTCGAGAAAAAGTCGCTCTCAATGGAAGTTCCGCACCTTTGGAACGAAGGTCCGTGTGTTATCAAGCTCGGAGATAAGTACGTTATGAATTACTCGGCAAACTGCTACGCTACCAACGACTACGCGATCTGCGTCTCAAGTGCAGACTCGCCTATGGGACCTTTTGTCAAATCGGTCAACAACCCCGTGCTCTCCTGCAGAGCCGATCTCTTTGGTTCGGGACACAACGCGTTCTTCACCACAAAGGAGGGCGAGCTTTACACCTCCTTCCACATTCAGACAAATCCCGCACAGCCCAGCGGAGACCGCCGCACAGTTATCGGCAAGGTGACCTTCGGCGAGCGTGACGGAGAGATATATCAGACTATTGAGTGATATATTAAATTCAGGAGAATAAAAAATGAAAAACATTGACAGAGCCGTAGAAAAATACAGAGCTCTCATCCTTGAAGCCGAGAGATATATCTGGGATAATCCCGAGACGGGCTACAAGGAGTTCAAGACCTCGGCGTATATGGAAGAGAAGTTTCGCGAGCTTGGCTACGAGCTGACGCTTGCGGACGGAATAACCGGATTTTATACGGTTATAGATACCGGCAGGGAAGGACCTGAGGTAATGGTGCTCGCCGAGCTTGACTCGGTCATATGTCCGTCTCACCCCGCCGCTGATAAGACCACGGGCGCGGTGCACTCCTGCGGACACAACGCGCAGTGCGCGGCGATGCTCGGAATTGCGGCGGCGCTGAAGGATGAGAGCGTTCTTTCCGCTCTCTCGGGAAGAGTACGTCTTTGCGTAGTTCCCGCAGAGGAGCTGCTTGAGATAGAATACAGATCCGAGCTCAAAAAGCAGGGAAAGATCAGATATTTCGGCGGCAAGTGCGAGTTTCTCAGCCGCGGATACTTCGACGGCGTGGATATCGCGTTTATGGTGCATACCGCGGGCGGTCTCTCGGTCGAGGCCGGCTCTAACGGATGCATCGCGAAGAATATTATCTACAAGGGCGTTGCCGCTCACGCGGGCGGAGCTCCTCAGCACGGCAGAAACGCGCTTTACGCGGCGACCTGCGGTATCAACGCGATCAATGCGATCCGCGAGACCTTCCGCGACAGCGATCACGTAAGAGTTCACCCGATAATAACCCACGGCGGAGATATAGTCAACGCTATTCCCGAGACGGTAAAGATCGAGAGCTACGTGCGCGGAAAGAGCTTTGAGGCGCTCGAGCAGAACAATAAAAAGGTCAACCGCGCGCTCTGCGGTGCGGCACTTTCGATAGGAACGAACGTGGAGATCATAGATATTCCCGGATACTCGCCGCTCACGAACGACCGAGGAATGATGGAGATCGCGCGCGACGCGTCGGTCGGCGTGTTTGAGCAGGAATTTCATATGGGCAGCGGCATCAGTACGGGCAGTACCGATATGGGCGACCTCTCCTGCATTATGCCTGTAGTGCACCCCTATTGCCCGGGTGCGCGCGGAGCGGGACACGGCAACGATTACGAGGTGTACGATCCCGACGCGGCGTGCGTCAGATGCGCAAAGTGGCAGCTCGGAATGCTCAAGCTCCTTCTTGAAAATAGCGCAGAGAGAGCAAAGAAGGTGCTTGCAGACTTCAAACCGCAGTTTGCGTCAAAGGAGGAGTTCCTTGCATATAAGGACAGCCTTGACGATTGCGGCGACCGCATCAATTACACCGACACAAAGGCAGAGGTAAGGCTTTGATAGAAAATAAAAAATAGCGAGAGGATAGAAAAAATGTATGAAACACTTTGATATTACATTTCTCGGAACCTGTGCCTGCGACTTCTCTCCGAGGCTTAAGGACGAGCTTCGCGACCGCTTTGATCCCGACGCGCGCCGCTCATCCGCACTTCTTGTGGGCGAGAGCCTGCTTATCGATTGCGGAATTCACACGCTTGAGTCTCTGCGCATAGCAGGAAAGGATACGCGCAAGATCAGCGACATCCTCATCACTCACCTACACGGCGACCACTATAACGCGGATAATATCCGTGCTATCGCATCAGGCGAGCGCGAGCCGCTGAGGCTTTGGGTAAGAAAGGGCGCAAATATCGGGCAGATAGAGAACGTAGAGATCGTAGAGATGGAGCAATTTTGTCGCTATGAGATAGCCAAGGGAATAAGCGTGTGCGGAATGCCCGCAAACCACGATCCGAATGCGCATCCTCAGCATTTTTTGCTCTACTTGGATGACAAGAAGCTGTTTTACGGATGTGACGGCGGATGGATGCTAAACGAGACGTATAATTTTCTGCGCGGCGCTGCGATCGATCTCGCGGTGCTTGACGCGACGGTCGGAGATTACGAGGGAGACTTCCGTGCGGCAGAGCACAACAGTATTCCGATGATAAGACTGCTTCTGTCCTCGCTGAGAACTATCGGCGCGCTTTCGGGCGAGTGCGAGATATATCTCTCGCACATAGCACCCTCGCTTCACGTCTCGCACGCCGAGACTGTGAAGATCGCCGAGAGCTTTGGCGCGAGGGTAGCCTACGACGGACTTGAAATTACAATATAAAACATAAAAATTATAAAAACAAGGAGATATAACTATGCTTAACGAAAGATCACTTGACACACTTTGCGCTGCTCTTGCAGACGCGATAGGAATTGAAAGACCTGAGCACGCCGCAGAGCCCAACGAAATACTTTCCGCTTATATAGCCGAGAAGATGGGCGGCGAGAAGGTAGATAGAATATTTATGTACAACCCCGACGCGATCGCGCAGTGGATAGGCGAGAAATACCCCAAGCTTATGCGCGAGGTTCCCGCGATCACAGATATTTCCGTGCCTTTTCAGACTGTAATGCCCTCGGTTACTCCCGTATGCTTCGGCACGATGTACACGGGTGCTCAGCCCTCTGTTCACGGCATCACCAAGTATATGAAGCCCGTCATCAAGATCGACACCTTCTTTGACGCGCTTATCCGCGCAGGCAAGAAGGTAGCCATCATCGCGGACACAGACTGCAGTATGTCGAGAATATTCCTTGAGAGAGAGATGGATTACTTCATCTACGATTCTCTCGCGGATATCAACGCGAAGACTATCGAGCTCATTCTTGAGGATAAGCACGACGTTATAGTTTCTTACAATACACATTACGACGCTAAGATGCACAAGTACGGTCCCGAGTCTGTTCAGGCACTGAGCGAGCTCCGCGCAAACTCCGAGCTCTTTGCGATGTTCGTCAGACTCATCGAGAAGCATTGGGGCAACCACGACACGCTCATCGGCTTTGCTATGGACCACGGCTGTCACGAGATCGACGGTGGATGCGGTGCGCACGGACTCGATATGGAGGAGGACCTCAATATCGTACATAACTACAAGGTGATCCGCAAGCATGACTGATTACAGATCGCTCAACGACACTCTGTGCTCGCTCGTAGATGGTGTGCCTCACAGAATAGCAAACCTTGCAAACGCGGCGGCACTGCTATATTGCAGTCTTGAGGATATAAATTGGGCGGGATTCTATCTGCTTGAGGGCAATACGCTCGTCCTCGGTCCGTTCGGAGGAAAGCCTGCCTGCATCGAGATCCCGATGGGGCGAGGTGTTTGCGGAAGTGCCGTGGCAGAGAAGAGAACTCTGCTCGTCCCGAACGTTCACGAATTCTCGGGGCATATCGCCTGCGACTCGGCGTCAAACTCCGAGATCGTCATTCCGCTCTTTCGCGACGGCGAGGTCATCGGCGTGCTTGATATCGACAGTCCGCGCTACTCGCGCTTTGACGAGCACGATCGGGTCGGACTTGAGGAATTTGCAAAAATAATCGAAAAAGCTATATGAGGTAAAGATATGAGATTTACTATCGATCATGATTATCACATACATTCCACGCTCTCGTCCTGCTCGAACGATCCCACGCAGTCGACCGAGAGAATTTTGCAGTACGCAAAGGACAACGGTCTGAAGAAGATATGCATCACCGATCACTTCTGGGACGAGAGGGTGGAGGGCGCATCGGATTGGTACGCGCCTCAGAACTTTGCGCATATAAGCCACGCTAAGCCTCTGCCCACGGCGGACGGAATTGAGTTCTTCTTCGGCTGTGAGACCGATATGGACAAGTTCTTTACCGTCGGTGTCTCGGCAGAGAGATATGACGAGTTTGATTTTATCATCATTCCCACCACGCATCTGCATATGACAGGCTTTACGCTGTCCGAGGAGGATGCGCAGAGCGATGCGCGCCGCGCAGAGCTCTGGGTTGAGAGATTTGAGAGATTGCTTGCGCTCGATCTGCCATTCTATAAGGTCGGTATCGCGCATCTCGCCTGCGGTCTTATCAGACCCAAGGACAGAGCGGCTTTCCTCTCGGTGCTTGACGCGATAGACGAGAGCGATATGCGAAGGCTCTTTTGCCGCGCGGCAGAGCTCGGATGCGGAATTGAGCTCAACCACAGCGATATGTCCTTCAAGGACGAGGAGGCAGACAGAGTTCTGCGTATGTTCCGCATAGCAAAGGAATGTGGATGCAAGTTCTATCTCGGCAGCGACGCGCATCATCCCTCGACCTTCGAGTCGACCGACCACATTTTTACACGCGCGATAGATCTGCTCGGACTTGAGGAGAGCGATAAGTTTGTCGTAGGTAAATAATATGAAAATTGTAATTGCAATAGATTCCTTCAAGGGCAGTCTCTCGACCTTTGAGTCAGGAAAGGCGGTCAGCGAGGGAATAAAGAGAGTCTTTCCCGACGCATATACCGTGGTGCGACCGCTCGCGGACGGCGGAGAGGGCACGGTCGAGGCGATAGTTGCGTCGCGCGGAGGCGAGCTTTGCCGCCCGACTGTCACGGGACCTCTCGGAGAGTCGGTAGAGGCGACCTACGGAGTGGTGGACAGAACCGCAGTCATCGAGATGTCGGCGGCGGCAGGTCTTACGCTCGTGCCCGAGGAAAAGCGCGATCCGATGAACACCACGACCTACGGCGTTGGCGAGATGATCCGTCACGCGATAAAGGAAAAGGGCTGTCGGCACTTTTTGATCGGTATCGGCGGAAGCGCGACCAACGACGGCGGTGTCGGAATGCTTGAAGCGCTCGGGTTTGGATTTTTCGATGCCGACGGTCGACCTATCGAGCGCGGCGCACGCGGACTTGAAAAGCTCGCGCGCATCACGTCGGACAGAGCTCTGCCCGAGCTTTGCGAGTGCAGATTTGATATCGCTTGCGACGTCAAGAACACGCTCTGCGGTGAGAACGGTTGCTCTGCGATATATGGAGCTCAAAAAGGTGCAAAGCCCGAGGATATAGCCAAAATGGATAGTTGGCTCTCTGATTACGCAGCTCTCACCGCGGCTCTTACGGGTGAAGATCACTCGACTGACGAGGGAGCGGGCGCGGCAGGGGGCATGGGCTTTGCCTTTGTCTCCTATCTCGGCGCGGTTTTGCGTTCGGGTATCGAGCTCGTGCTCGAGGCGACCGACCTTGAGTCCGAGATATGCGACGCGGATATAGTAGTCACGGGCGAGGGCAGACTTGACTCTCAGTCCTGTATGGGAAAAGCGCCCGTCGGAGTCGCGAGAGCGGCAAAGAAGCACGGCAAGACCGTGATAGCCTTCGCAGGCGCGGTCAGCCCCGACGCGCGCCTTGCAAATTCGCACGGAATTGATGCGTTCTTCCCGATAGTCCGCCGCCCCGTGACGCTTAGCGAGGCGATGGATAAAAAGAACGCATATGAAAATCTCAGAGATACCGCCGAGCAGGTCTTCAGACTGATCGCGGTATATGACAATATTACCAAAGCATAGAAAACAAGAGGCAAAAAAATGCAAACCCAAGAAAACGTGAAAAAGGGGCGCGAGGGACGCTCTGCGATGGCACTCATCGCGCTCTGCTGGCTGGTGTATAGCTGTTCTTACATAGGAAAGATAAACTATTCAGCCAATATCATTCGAATACAGGACTTCTTCTCTATAGAAAACTACTCCGAGGTCGGACTTGTCAGCACGCTGTTCTTCTTTTCTTACGGCATAGGACAGGTGATCAACGGAATATGGTGCAAGAAATATAATCTCAAGTGGATAATATTCTTTGCACTTATGCTGTCGGGCACTATCAACCTGATCATTCCGCTACTCCCGATCTTCGAGCCATACAAATATCTCTGGACGGTCAACGGCTTTACGCTCGCTATACTCTGGCCGAGCCTTATCCGACTTCTCTCCGAGACTCTGCCGAGAAAATATATGGCAAAGGCGAGCGTCATTATGGGAACGACGGTTGCTGTCGGCACGTTCTTCGTCTACGGAACGAGCGCTCTATTTGCTAAGTTTACGAATTTCAAAGCGGCTTTCTATACCGCGGCGATCGTGCTTATCGGCGTTGCGATCGTGTGGATACTCTTTATTTCGCGCCTTATGGATGCTCAGCAGAGAGAGGACGGGGACGAAGAGCAGGCTGTAGGTAAGACTGCGGCTACAAAGGCTGGCAGGGGCGGCAAGAAAGTGATCTATTTTAGCATCTGCGTGCTCGCATTCTGCGGAATTCTCACCAATCTCATCAAGGACGGACTCGGCACGTGGGTGCCCTCGATACTCAAGGAAAACTACAAGCTTGATGACTCGCTCTCGATCATTCTTGCACTCGCGCTTCCTATCGTTGCGATCTTCGGAAATGCGTTGGCTGTGGCTATGCACAAGAGGATGGGCGACTTCGTATATCAGTGCGCGCTGATGTTTGCGATCTCTGGCGCGTTTATCGCTGTAGTCATAGCAAGCTTCTCGCTTGACGGCTGGTGGCTCTTGCTGATCTGCTTTACGATAGTAACTCTTCTCATCTCGTCCTGCAACAGCCTTATCACAAGTATATTCCCACTCTTTATGCGCGGAAAGCTCAACTCGGGACTTATCGCAGGCGTGCTGAACGGATTTTGCTATCTCGGAAGCACGCTTAGCACCTACGGACTCGCAATTATAGCCGACCAGAGCGGCTGGACGGCGGTATTTTGGACACTGTTCTGGTGCTGCGTTGCGGTGGCGGCGGCATCCGTGATATATTTCATAGTCAGAAAATTCGTTTTGCGCGCGGGCGCGGCTGAGCCTCGCGAGCAGATATAAAATAAAGGAGAAAATTATGAAAATTCTTTTTATCGGTAATAGCTATACCTTTTATAACGACATGCCCAAGATGCTCGAAGAGCTTGGAGTCGAGAACGGCAAGGAGCTTGAGGTAGACTCGGTGACGCGCGGCGGCAGAAAGCTTTACGAAAATCTTGTCTGCGGCGACGAGCACAACTCGAAGATACTTGAGCTTATAGGAAAGAAGAGCTACGACGTACTTATCCTGCAGGAGCAGAGCTATTTCGCGCTCGTTGACTACGCGGAGTTTGAACGCGGTGTCAGGGGACTTGTCGAGCTTGTCGGCGCAAAGAGAGTGATCCTTTACGCGACCTGGGGCAGAAAGGCGGGCTGCGACCTGCTCCCAAAGTACGGTTGGAGCAGCGCCGAGATGGGAGATAAGCTATTTGCGGCTTATTCGTCTGCGGCAGAGGTCTGCGGTGCTGAGGTCTCGCCCGTCGGACTTTGTTTTAATAAGATAAACGCGCTCGGCGACTTTGAGCTTTATAATCCCGATCTCTCGCATCCTTCGCGACTCGGAACTGTTATTGGCGTGCTCTGCCACTATAAGAAGATCTTCGGCACACTCCCCGATAAGTGCGAGACTCTTGCGCTCAGTGCCGAAGAGAAGAGCGTAGTATTCGACACGGTCGATAACATTTGAGCAAAGGGAGATATATTATTATGATGAACGTGAAATTGACAAGGTGGCTGAGCCTCTTGGCGATCCTTGCGCTCTTGCTTACGGGCTGTCAGATCGCAGATGCGCCGACAGAGACCGACGCGCCCACAGAAGCTGTTACCGATGCGCCGACAGATGCGCCTACCGACGAGCCGACAGACGAGTCGACAGAGCCCGAGCAAAGCGGAGGGCTTGTCATCCCCGCAGAGCCCGAAAAGCCTGCGAGCGATCCTTACGAGAACGTCACCGCCGAGGAATTCTACCTTGGCTATGAGCCTGCAGAGAGCTATTGGGATGCCTACTACAGAACTCAGCACGGCTTTATGTCGGGCAGCATCGAGGCGCAGGATCAGAAGCCTACGGTCGCCGACAACAGACCGATGCTCGACGGACTCTATCTGCGCAACACCTCGGCACTCTACTCGAAGGACAGAAACGTGTACTACGTTGTGGATGACGAGGGAGAGATCGTAAATAAGATCTACAAGGGCGCGGCTTACGTGACTCTTGAGGAGGTCGCCGCCTACGTTTTCGCGTTTGGTGACGTTCCCGCAAACTACGTGGCATCGAAGAATGCAAAACCGACGGACAGCAAGTGGGGCGCGCATCTGCGACTCAACCATTCCTCCTTCAGCGGCAGTACCACAAAGTACCCTTATGAGCCTGAGCTTCCCGACATCAGCGGATGCGGTGGCTCGCTCAGATATTTTGAGATAGACATCGGCACCACGGGTACCGACTGCGATCCCGGCTACAGAGCCGCTATATACAACGATGGCTCGCGCATCACTCGCGGAGCGGCAAGAATAGTTTACTCGCGCTTTGACGCGAACGGAGACAATATCATCGACGTCAACGAAAAGTATCTTTTCTATACTTATAACCACTACAACGATTTCCAGGAGTACCTCAACTACGAGGGCGGCTGGGGAGAGATGTTCGGCAACATAACGGGCGGCGGTAAGATCTCGAGCAAGACCAACTGCAATCCCACTCCATACGTGCGCGTTGCAAGATGCGCGTTCGTAGAGAAGTTCGAGTATGCCGAGACGGTTATTCTTGTGGATATCTACTACCTTGACTATCTCTCCAAGCGCGCGTGTGCGCTTGCGGCGTAAAGAAAATGAGCAAGCTTTTAGTGGTCGACGGGATGAATTTGCTTTTTCAGATGTTCTACGGTATGCCCGCGCGCATAGTCAATGCCGAAGGAAAGGCGATACAGGGCACGCTCGGGTTTGTGGGAGCACTGCTCAAGATCCTGCGCGCCGTCTCTCCCACGCACGTAGCCGTCATCTTTGACGGCGAGTGCGAGAACGCGCGCTGTGATATCGATGAGAATTACAAGGCAAACCGCCCTGATTATTCGGGAATGCCCGAGGACGAGCTTCCGTTCTCTCAACTGCCCGACGTATACGCCGCGCTCGATCTGCTCGGAATTCGTCATTTCGAGACTACCGTGTGCGAGACCGACGACGTCATCGCGTCCTACGCTCTGCGCTACAGAGACGAGTGCGAGATCGTCATCTCCTCACAGGACAGCGACTTCTTTCAGCTTATAGACAAGAAGGTGTCGGTGTTTCGCTACAGAGGGGATGCGAGCGTCGTCTGCACTCCCGATTACATAAGAGAAAAGCTTTGCATCGAGCCCTCACTCTATGCCGACTATAAGTCGCTGACGGGCGACAATGCGGACAACATCAGGGGCGCAGAGAAGGTCGGACCGAAGACCGCGGCGGCGCTCGTAAACGAGTTCGGAACTCTTGAGAACATCATCGCGCACGCGGCGGAGATAAAAAAGCCGAGCGTGCGAGAGTCGATATTGCGCGACAGCGAGCGACTTTTGAAAAATTACTCGCTTATAGCTCTCTCGGATAGCGCGACACTTCCGTTTGAGCTTTGCGAGCTTGAGTATTCCTATAGCGGAATCAGCACCACCGAGGTGCTCCGCGGAATAGGACTCAGATAAAATATGGAGGAAAATAATATGATAAGACTTGGAATATCAATATACGGTGTTTCACGCAAGATCCGCACGGGCGAGCTGAGCCCGATCGAAGCCTTTGAGAAGATATGCAATATGGGCGCAGAGGTAGTCGAGCTTGTGCCGTTCGGCTTCAATCTCGTCGAGACTCCCGAGCTCAGAACACCCTTTAAAGAGGCAAGCGCGCGACTCGGCGTGCCGATAGGAAACTATTCTCTCAACGCAAACTTCCTGATGCTCACTCCCGAGCAGTACAGCGCGGAGATCTGCCGCGTAAAGAAGCATATAGATATGGTTTCGGATATGGATATCCCGACCATCCGCGTCGATTCGGCGGCATTCTCGCGCCCGATGTCCGAGAACACTATCGAGAAGTTCGAGGAGGAGCTTCCGCTTATCGTGGAGACCTACGAAACTCTGTGCGACTACGCAAAGCCGCTCGGAATTACCGTGCTTCTTGAAAATCACGGCTTCCACGCAAACGGCTCGGAGCGCGTGCGACAGATACTTACGAGCGTCAAGCGCGACAACTTCGGCCACCAGCTCGACGTCGGAAACTACACCTGCGTTGACGATATCCCCGAGATCGCGGCAAAGAAGATGATCAAATTCGCAAAGACCATTCATATGAAGGACTTTTATCTGCGCCCCGCGCACAGAGATCCGGGCGGCGCGGTAGAATTCAGCTGTGAGAACTCCTGGTTCCGCTCGGTCAACGGCACGTTTTTGCGCGGCTCCATTCTCGCGCAGGGCGACATAGACATCTGGGACGTTATGAAGACCGTGAAATATTCGGGCTTTGACGGAGATATCTACCTCGAGTACGAGGGAATGGAGGAGTGTGAGTACGGCACGCACGTCTCCTTCGCGAATATGAAGAGAATTTTTGGGGAAGTGTAAAAGGTTATCAAGTAGATACTTTTTACTATTTTGCACGAGTTGTATATTATAAAGATACTACTCGGAGCAGAGAGAAAAAAGCAAGCTCAAAGCAAATGACCTCTCAGGCGTCTACGCCGCCAGCTCTCCTAAAAGGAGAGCCTTGGGATACACTGATCTCTGTAGTAGCGCAGTTTTCTAAGTGGATATTGGGATCACAAGTCACTCAAAGCCTCGCCCCTCGGGAGAGGTGGACGCGTATGCGGACGGAGAGGGAGTTTATAAGCAAATGGAAATTGGTAATTTTGGACAATTTTTACATTATTTTTGCAAATGAAGCGCTTAGAATAACTGAAAAAGATTGAATTTTGCGCTCTGTTGTGGTATAATGTTCTGTGTAAGATCTTTGAGAGGAGCTTTTTATGAAAGAGCAAAACTTAACAAAAAAAGAAAAAAGCTCTTTGCTCAAGGACGAGCTTTTTGAAATAAAAATACTGCTTCGCTCGATACCCACGACGGTCGTTACTCTCTTCGTTGTCAGCGTGGTGTGTATGAACCTGCTTGCCAACAAGACTCTCTTGCAGCTCGATTGGATCGCGCTCGACGGCGGAATACTGATCTCCTGGCTCTCGTTTATGTGTATGGATATCATCACAAAGCACTTCGGACCAAAGGCATCGAACAGCATCACGGTGCTTGCCGTGATGATAAACCTGCTGACCTGCCTTATCTTCTTCGTCGCAAGCGCGATACCCTCGAACGCAGGCGATTTTAGCGCGTTCGACTCGATATTCGGCGGCACGTGGTTCATTCTCGTCGGCAGTACGGTTGCGTTTTTAGCCTCGGGACTGATCAATAATTCGCTCAATTGGATGATCGGCAAGAGCATCCGCAGAAAGCCCGACGGCAAGCTTGCGTATGCGCTGAGGACCTATATTTCGACCTTTATCGGTCAGTTCCTCGACAATTTTATCTTCTCGATCATCGTTTTCGTCTTTTTCGCGCCGATCTTCTGGGACGGCTTTCATTGGACGATCCTGCAGTGCGCGACCTGCGCGCTGACGGGTGCTGTCGCGGAGCTTTTGATGGAGATCGCGTTCTCACCCGTGGGCTACCGCATCACTAAGAAATGGCAGGCAGAAAAGGTGGGAGAAGAGTATCTGGAGCATATAAGGAGAGATAAGTAATGAAAATATTGATCACCGGAACAGCGCAGGGAATTGGCAGAGCGATCACGCTCAAGTTCCTCGAAGAAGGACACACTGTATACGGCATCGACCGCAAGGAGAGCAGCATATCCCACGAGAGCTACACTCATTTTCTCTGCGACGTGCGCGACCGTGAACGACTTCCCGAGCTTGACGAAGTCGAGATACTTATAAACAACGCAGGCACGCAGAACGAGGAGGATATAGACATCAACCTCAAGGCTCTTATCGGCGTTACAGATAAGTACGCAATTCAGCCAAAGATCAGATCGGTGCTGAACATCGGCTCTGCGAGTGCGCACACGGGCGCGGAATTTCCTGAATACTGCGCGAGCAAGGGCGGAGTTCTTGCGTATACCAAGAACGTCGCTATGCGCGTAGCTCAATTTGGCGCGACCTGCAACAGTCTTGACCCGGGCGGCGTGCTGACACCGCTCAACGAGTGCGTTATGAACGATCCTAAGCTCTGGGCAGAGATAATGAACGAGACACCCCTGCGTCGCTGGGCAACTCCCGAAGAGATGGCAGATTGGGCGTATTTCCTGACGGTCACAAACAAATTCTGCACGGGGCAGAGCATCCTCGTCGACGGCGGCGAAGCGATAAATTATCATTTCGTGTGGAAAGAATAAAAAATACGGTACGCGCCTGATATGCACCCCAAAAGTTAGACACTTTTGGAGGTGCATATTTTTATGGCAAAAAAGGGACAAAAATTCAAAAGCTATAGTTCGGAATTCAAATTGTGTGTTATAATGGATATGCGAGAACATAACTTGAGTTATTCCG
>JAGBIA010000092.1 GCA_017935225.1 Clostridia bacterium
GATTACGTCGCCCTCGTTAACCTTGTACTGCTTTCCGCCTGTTTTAATAATTGCGTACACGAAAAGCACCTCTCTTTCTTTTTAGTCTCGCTAAGACGGGCGGCGACAAGCGCACTTATAAAGCCCGCCAATTATGCGGCATTATATTATACCATAACACTATTCAAGTTGTCAAGTGTTTTTCAACAAAAAAATCAAAATTTTTTTGTTTATTTTCACATACCCTGGCTCAACGGAATTCGCTGAGGTCCTCGCGGTGAACGGCAGTCCTCATTATCGAGTAATGCTCTTCCATCGGGTCGCCCGAAAGGACGTCGAGGTAGTCGCGCATAGCCGTAACTATCAGCTCGGGGTTGAGGTACTCCTTTGCGGACGCGCGGACGGTGGTCTTTACTCTGAGCAAACCGTCGCTCTCGCTATAGGTCGCTTCGACCGAGTTTATCAGCGGAACGATATCTACCTCCTTCTCGCCCGACTTCGTCTTTTTGACGAGGATGAGCGGCGAGGTGGTCAGCAGCTTGTTTACCTTCTCCGCGAGCTCCCCGCTCGCGTTATCCGTTTTAAAGGTCATCTCGTAGGATGCCCACGCGATCTCGCTAAAATCGCTCTCAGGGAGATATGCCTCGGTGATATAGAACTCGTCGGTCATCTCGGCGTTGAGTCTATCCTTGATCTCCTCGCAGGACATTTCGCGGTCGATGCGGATATCGAGATACTCGCACACGCTCTCGGTTCCTACGCTCAGAGGTGTCGAGAAAACGAGCTTGATGTGAGGATTAAATCCCTTGGTGTACCACACGGGCAGGCACGCGCGGTTGATTATTCTGTTAAAGGTGGTCTGCAGATCGAGGTGCGAGATGTACTGAAGCTTTCCGACCTTGCAGAACTTGAGTCTTACGTGTCTTGGCGGCACGAGTTCGGGGAGAGCGAGCACTCGCTTCTTTTCGCTCAGTTTTCCGTTTGCTTTGCTTTCGGGCAGCACGTTCTCTCACCTCCTAATCTGTTAGCTCCGCAACCGCTGCACTTCTCGCGGCAGTTGGGTGTTGTAGCCTCGGCGTATGCGCGGTCGCGCTCGCGGCGCAAGAATTCCTTGGTAACGCCGCAGTCGATGATATCCCACGGCAGTACCTCGTCAAGACCGAACGCGCGGTTCGCGTAGAACGCGGGATCTGCACCCGTTCTCTCGAGCACGGATATCCACTTATCATAGTCGAAATATTCATCCCAAGCATCGAACATAAAGCCTTCCTTGCAAGCAAGCTCGAGCGCATCCGAGAGTCGTCTGTCTCCTCTTGCAAGCACGGCTTCTATGCGGCTGACCTCTGCATCGTGGTGGTTATATTTGATCTTTCTGTCGGTGATCTTCGAACCGAGATATTCCTGCTTATCGCGAAGCATCTCGAGCGTATCCTGAGCCTCCCACTGAAAAGGTGTGAAGGGCTTGGGGATAAAGCAGGAAACGCTGACGGTAACCTGCGGCTTGAGCGATTTATTTCTCTCGGGGCACTGATAATACGCATCGATAACGTGCGACGCGAGCGTCGCGATACCCTCGAGATCCTCATAAGTCTCGGTGGGAAGTCCTTGCATAAAGTAGAGCTTGACCTTATTCTTACCTGCCGCGAATGCGACTGTAACAGCGCGCATAAGGTCGTCCTCGAATACGTTTTTGTTTATTACGTCACGCAATCTCTGCGTTCCCGCCTCGGGAGCAAAGGTGAGCGACGAGGAGCGAACGGTTGCGATCTTATCCATCAGCTCCTTGGTAAAGCTATCGACTCTGAGCGAGGGCAAGGAGAGATTGATCATATTCTCATCCGTCCACTCGAGCAGAAGATCGGTAAGCTCTTCAAGATGAGTGTAATCGCTTATAGAGAGCGAGGTGAGCGAGATCTCGTCGTATCCCGTAGATTCAAAGAGACATCTTGCCTGCTCGTTGAGCACCTCGGGCGACTTCTCTCTTACGGGACGGTAGATGATACCCGCCTGACAGAAGCGACAGCCGCGGATACATCCTCTGAAGACCTCGAGCATTATTCTGTCGTGCACCGTCTCGATATACGGCATTACGACCTTGCTCGGAAAATAAGATTTATCCATATCGGTCATTATGCGCTTTTTTATCTTCGTGGGGATATCGTCGTATTTCGGCTTGTATTCCTTTATCGTGCCGTCCTCGTTGTAGCTGACCTCGTAGAAGGAAGGAACGTAAATTCCCTCGATGCTTCTTGCCGCCTCGTGAAGATACTCCTCCTTAGTGTATCTTCCCTCCTCCTTCATTTTGATGTAGAGTCGGCAAAGCTCGGGGAGCATCTCCTCGCCCTCTCCGATATTGAAGAGGTCAAAGAAATCTGCGACCGGCTCTGCGTTATACGCGCAAGGTCCGCCGCCGATGATGAGCGGCATAGAGTCGTCTCTGTCCTTTGAGCGAAGAGGAAGCTTTGCGAGGCTCAGCATATTGAGCACGTTGGTATAGCTCATCTCATACTGAAGCGTAAATCCGATCATATCGAATTGATCGAGCGGATCGCCGCTCTCGCACGCGGTGAGCGGAATATCGTGGAGCTTCATCTTCTCCTGCATATCCACCCAAGGCGTATACACGCGCTCGCACCACACATCGTCCATCTCGTTGAGCACGCCGTAGAGTATGCGCATACCGAGGTTCGACATTCCTATTTCGTAGGTGTCGGGAAAGCAGAAGGCAAATCTCGCCTTGACCGCTTCCCTATCCTTTATTATTTGTCCGTATTCGCCGCCCGCATATCTTCCGGGCTTTGTAACTGCTTTTAGTACACTGCTGATATTCTTGTTCATTTTTCGTTTCTTTCTGTTCTCTCTCTATTATGTTGCTGAAGTTATTTGTCCTTTGCGATATCAAGAATGCTGTCCGCCATATTCTCGATGCTCTCTTCTCTCTTGAATACCCCAAGCGAAAAACGCTCCTTTTGGGGCAGTCCCGTTATCACGATGGCGATAAATGCCGCGGAAAGCAGGAACCAATAGAGCAAGATAAAGAACTCGTTTACAGTCTCCATCCAGCCGAGCACTGTAAAGAGGACTGCAAGTCCCGCTCCGAGCAGGGCTGCAAAGAAGGAGAAAAGATTGACTTTCTTTCTCAGTTCTTTCATTTTCTTTGCGCTTGTGGCGGCTACTGCAAGATTGAGCCTTGAACGCTTTGCCATAAGTCCGAGCTTAGTTCCATCCTCTCCAATAGGACGTGCCTCTCTACGCAAGGTAGATTCGTAATCGTCGATACCGAGATGTACTACGCTGAGCGGAGGCCTATCGGCTCCTCTGAGCTTTGCCAAGAGTCGCGAGCTTATCATCGGGTCAAAGGTCTCTATAGCACAGTAGATACCGTCCTCTTCAAGACGCTTTGCAAACATCTCAAACATTTCGTTGACCGAGTATTTTACTATAATTCTCGCGGAAGGACGGCCGTTGATCGAAACGCAAAGCGAATATATCTCGTCTCCCTTATGCTTGAAGGTGATATTCGGGAAATTTATTCCGTACCGAGCCATAAACTGCTCGGTTCCGAGGAGCACCGAATAGTTTGCTCCTACCACTGCCTCAACTCCGCTCTTGGCTACTCGGCGCAGTCTGCAATTGCCAAACGCGTTTTCATTCGCGCTTCCAATCGAGAACACGCTTGAGAGCGGTCCGCCGATCTCGGAATACAGCGAGCCGAGACAACCGATCAACACCTCTTTGGAGGTAGCATCGTAGGTTGCGAGGTTAACGCTCTTGGGAGCGCACTTCTCAAAGACGTGCATATCTCTGAACACGAAAACATCGCACTCGGAATACTGCTCTGCCGCGCTCTCGTTGACAAACGAGAAGCCCTGCTTCTGACAGCCGTGGTTAAACACCTCAAAGGGCAGCCAGCTCGTAATGGCAACGCCTATCGGAAGCGTGACGGCAAGCGAGACAAGGGTAGTGCCAACGCCAAGCCAGATATCCTCACCGCCGCTCACGACGACTGCGATTATACCCATAACGAGCGAGAGCACCATCGCGGGAAGCATAAGCACCGTGGGTGCACTGCTCTTGCGGCTCTTTTCCTCGTATGCGTTGAAATATCCTGCCGTCGAGCCTACGTCGATCGGCACGTATACTTTCTTTGTGGGATCGAGTCCGCCGCCGTACATCTTATCGGCAGTCGAGCCCTTACCCGTACTTTTCTTGAGTGTAAATCTCGCCTCGGGGATGATCTCTTTATCAGGAGTTTCATCCTCTTCTGCCTTTTCGATCATATCCTCAAAGAAATACTTGAAATTGTTCATTTCCTGCGTCAGACGCACACATTCAGCGCCGACGATACAGGAAGCCGCCATCGCGACCATACAGTTAAATACCTGAGGTGTGCCTAACTTGACGGTCATAATAAACAGGTCGTATATAACGGTGACGATACATAGCACCGCGAGCATCGAATAGGTATCTGCGCTTCGCGAAAACATACGCTTGATGCCGCCCCAGAGCTGTTTGAGCGACGGAAGGATCGCAAGCACCAGGAGCTGCATTCCGATAAGCACGTAGGCAAGGAAATATTCCTTTCTGTCCATAATGCCCGGGAGCTTAACGCCAAGCATCGGAAGTGCTTCATAAAGGAAGAGCAATATAGACATGAACGCAGTCATCAGAAGTCTCAGGAATGCCGCGCCGCGCTTTCTCGGATAGGAATCATATATTGCAAATATTTTATCCTCAAGCGTACGGTGGATGTCCTGCTCTTCCTCGCGTCTGTCAAGGCTGAGGTCCTCGTCGTTGATATCAAACGTGCCATAATCCGCACTTTGAGTTTTCTCATCCTCGATACTGCCGATAGTATCAGATATAGCAAGCTTTTCTATGTCCTCATCGGTCGCGATCTCGAGCACTTCGTCGTCACAACCAAACTGAAGCAGGAGAGAAAGATCCGCACTGCTGATAGTAAGCTTCTGTATCTCTTCCGACTGCTCTTCGATAGACTCTTCTATCTCTTCGGGTTCTTCGGGTTCTTCTATAATTTCTTCTGTTTCTTCTGTTTCTTCTGTTTCTTATATAGTCTCGATCGGCTCTTCGGCAGGTTCTTCGGAGAGGTCAAGCGAGGTATACGAGATATCCTCGTCGGTAGCCTCGTCATTCTCAAGCTGATCGAAGGTAAGATCGTCCTCGCCCTCTTCGTCTTCGAACTCTTCGTTTTCGGGCTCTTGTTCTGTATCGAGCGGAATATCCATAAACTTTATTCCGTCATTTTCTTCTTCGACTGTCTCAAGCTGATCGAAGGTAAGATCGTCGTCCTCATCCTCAGGCTCTTCGTCAGAGTCTTCCTCGTCATCGTAGATAGGATCTGCCGTTTCCTCAACTTTTCGTTCGGGAATGGGCATATCCATAAATCTGAATTCCTCGTCCTTCACGCGAACGGGTATCAGATCCTCGTCGATCTCTTCTTCTGTCACTTCGGGCTCTTCTTCGGGATCTTCTGTTTCTTCGATATTTTCAGGTTCTTCATCCCAAGGGAGCTCGTCGTTTTCGATATCTTCGTCTTCTTCGATCTTATCAATGTCTTCATCCCAAGGTAGTTCGTCGTCTTCGGTTTCTTCAGCCTCATCGACTTCTTCGATATTTTCTTCGACGGTGTCGGATTCTTCATCGCTGATCATAAATCCGCCCTCGTCCTCGTCGTCGAGCTCGGCAAATGCCTGAATAAGAGCCAATTCCTCCGCGGTCAAAGGCCTATCGTCATCGTCAAGATCTTCGTCAAGATCTTCTTCGAGCTCTTCCTCGATCTCTTCTTCGATCTCTTCTTCGCCCTCTTCCTCGATCTCTTCCTCGTTCTCTTCTTCGATCTCCTCCTCGGGCTCTTCTTCGAGCTCTTCTTCAAATTCTTCCTCGATCTCTTCTTCGATCTCCTCCTCGGGCTCGGCGGTCATCATCGAAGCCTCAGTCAAGAATTCCTCGTCGATATCGTACGAGTCCTCGGTCTTTTCGTTTGCCTTTGCGTCGGCAGTCATAAACTGTCTGCGGAGCATTTGCTGAAGATCGTCATCCGACATTTGTTCTGACTTATCCTCATATACAGACGGCTCTTTCGCCGTATTATCATCCTCTACGTAGGACTGTCTGAGCATCTCGAGAACCTCGGAAATATTCTGTTGTTGCTCGGGCTCTCTGCTGTTATCCTTAGCCATACGTTGCCTCCTGAAAAAATTGCGTGATGTCAGCTTCTGTGCTGTTTGGAAACCTCCGCAAGTATCACCGCCGCCGCGGTAGATACGTTAAAGGAATTGACCTTTCCGTACATCGGGATCGATGTTATGTAGTCCGATCTGTCCTTGACGATCTTGGATACTCCATCCCCCTCACTGCCGAGCACTATCGCGCAAGGGCAGTTGAAATCGGTATTGTAATAGGCTTCTCCACCTGCCTCAGCCGAGAAGATCCATATTCCGCGCTCCTTGAGCTCGTCGACCGTTGCCGCGATGTTGGTCACCTTTGCGACCGCGAGATGCTCGATAGCTCCGCAGGACGCCTTGCTGACCGCAGGTGTCAGACCTACAGCGCGGCGCTTGGGGATGATAAGTCCGTGAGCTCCGACGCCCTCTGCGCATCTGATGACTGCGCCGAGATTGTGAGGATCGGTAATTCCGTCGGCAATAACTATAAACGGCTTCTCCCCACGCTCCTCTGCTATCGCGAGAATATCCTCGACGGTGCAGTATTCCTTCTCCGCCGCCATAGCAACGACACCCTGATGCACCGCGTAATTCGTCATTTTATCAAGCTTTGCGCGGTCTGTCTCTACCACGGGGATATGACGCTCGATCGCTTCTGCGACAAGCACTACGATCGATCCCTCGCGCTCTCCCTTCTGGACGAGCAGCTTATCTACCGTTCTGCCCGACTTGAGCAGCTCGCGTACTGCGTTTCTGCCTATAATAAGTCCTTCGCTCATCTCCCCGTCGTCATACGGTCTGCGATCGTTATCGCGCTTTGGCGGACGCTGCCCCTGCTTCTGCGGTCTTGCGCTCGCACCTTTATTATTATATTTCTTATTTTCCATTTTCGTCTCCGTTCTCACCAAGGTTTAGCTTGGTATCTATAATGTACTTCGGTCTGTGCTTGGTCTCGAGATATATCTTTCCGATATACTCACCGATAACGCCTATTGCGAGGAGCTGAAGTCCGCCGACCGCCCACACCGATACGACTATCGAGGTCCATCCCTCGACGGTATTGCCCGTAAAGTGACGCACGAGCGAGTAGATCAGCATTCCTATACTTGCAACGAATATCAGAAATCCGAGCGCGCTGATCAATCTTATAGGCTTTATCGACATCGAGGTTATACCCTCGAATGCAAACGAGAACATCTTCTTGAGGGAGTACTTCGACTTGCCCGCAAACCTCTTGTTTCTCTCGTACTCGACCACGTCGCTCTTAAAGCCTACGAGCGGCACGAGTCCACGCAAGAAGAGGTTTACCTCGTCGAAGCTCGCGAGTGCATCAAGCGCGCGGCGGCTCATAAGTCGGTAATCCGCGTGATCGTATACAGTCTCAACACCCATAGCGCGCATCAGCCGATAAAAAGCGCGTGCGGTCGTTCTCTTGAAGAGCTTGTCGGTCTTTCTCGAGCATCTGACACCGTAAACGACCTCGCAACCCTCGTGATACTTGTCCACCATAGCATCGATCGCGTCGATATCGTCCTGAAGATCTGCATCAAGGCTGATAGCCGCATCACAATGCTCCTTAACGCTCATAAGTCCCGCAAGAAGCGCGTTCTGATGCCCCTTGTTGCGCGAGAGCTTGAGTCCGCAATATATATTATCCTCAGCGCAGAGCGAGTCGATCAGTTCCCAGGTCTTGTCCTTCGAGCCGTCGTCGACAAAGCATATTCTGCTCTCGTCGGATATCTTTCCCTTTCCCATAAGTCCGAGCAGCTTTTCGCGAGTGCGCTTGGCGGTCTCGGATAACACCTCTTCTTCGTTATAGCAAGGGATAACAAGATAAAGCTTCATAACCGTTTATCTCCAAAATTCAAAAATTCTCTCAAAATTCAAAAACTGTGCAGTCAGTTCCCCACTCTTACCGAGATAATCGTAGATCAGCGCGAAGTTTGAAACGAATGCCACGAAGAGCGCGATCACGAAGAACTTCTCTGTAAATCTCGTGACTACAGCTCGCGATTCCTGCTTTTCGGTGCCCACGAGCGTGTAGATTATCATAAGCGCGCCTATTATCATCTGCACCGCGAAGTCTACCGAATATCTGACACCGTATCCGCTCTCCCATATCGAGAAGATGATAATAAAGGGTGCGATAATGCAGGTCGGCAGAAGAATAGCCAAGGCAGGACGGCGGACGCTCTTGTCGAGTCTGCGGTAAGCCTTTATCGCAAGGAAATACGCAAACATCGGAAGTGCGCGCCACAAAAGTCCGATCGCGTTGCCGTTTGCCACGAAATAATATCCGTTTACATCAAGAGTTGAGAAGTTCGAGAATACGAACGGGAACTCGGGGCGGACGATGGGAAAGGCAAACAAGAAGTTCCAAAATCCTATCGCCACGAAGTCGGTGTGATACTGCGAGCGCGTGAAATCGTTGATGGTCAGCGAGTACTGTATTCCGAAATCGAGTATAGAGCCAAATCGCATATAGTTATACGCCATCTGTATCGAGCCGATCACGGCAAAGCAGACGAGCGCGGATGCGAGATATCCGACCGAGCTTGAAAGCGGCTTTTTGCCCTCGTCGCGCGCGGTGCGGAGATTCTTGAAAAATCCAAATGCGATAAATATGAGTGCGACCACGCAGTAAAGCGCGAGCGTCGGTCTGCAAAGCACCGCGGTGGCAAGGCAGAACGAGGATGCGCAGAGCGACACTCTACTGATCCTTCCCTTACCCACGACACCCGAGCGAACAAGGAAGTAAAGTCCCATCATCGTAAAGGCAAAGCCGGATGCCTGCGCAATCTCGTAGAAGAGAGGCGAGCAGAAGCAATACATTATTCCCGAGCAGAGCTGAAGAATAAGCAAGGAGCAGATCGCAAACCCGAGCGGGATACGCGGGAAAAATCTCTTTATTATCTCCATAAAGAGCAGGCTGAGGAATATAATCCCTACAACGCCGAATATCAACACAGCCTCGGGTGTCGGGAAATAATAGCCTGTGATAAGATTATACGGCAGGAACAGAAGCAGAACGGGAGCTATTCCGTAGTAGGAATAGTACTTGCCATCGTACAGCAGGTGATCCCAGAGCGCAGGGATCTTCTCTTCAAGTCGCACGCTCCAATCGTAAGGATTTTCGAGTGCCAAGAGCTCGTCTGTAGGCTCGATAAGAAGATGCACCTGACCTGCGCGGAAAGCGTCGACAAGCTCTTTGGTTATCTGATTTCCCGTCTTTAGCGTAAAGCTCGTAAAGGGATATCCCGTGCTGTTGAGGTTATAAACCACGGTCAGCGCAAGTGCGATCGCGCAGAATGCGCCGGTAATGACAATGGCAGAACCGCGCCAGAGCTTCTTTCTGCTCTCACAGCTCTCCTTGAGCGTCGGGAATTTCAGAAGCGCGTAGAGCGCGAATGCTACACCCACGATCGCAATCAATCTCCAAGCCGACGGCTCGAAGGGTTTGGGCGAGTTGAAGGTAATGCTCTTTATCTGATACGCCACCTCATCGGCAGTCGTCATCTTGAACTGTATGTCCTTGACGTTGCCCGAAAGGTCGAGGATGATATACTGACTTCCCTCGTTGCCCTTGATAAGCTGACCGTCAGCGACATTCATTCTGAAGTCGGCGGTATTGGTATCGTCGGATGCGTCTATGCGAACGTCAACGTAGGGCGCGTATCTGCCGCCGTAGTTACCCTCTTCATAGTCGATCTCAAACTTTACCGTGCCGATAGGTCTGCCCACCCCGTCAAAGCGCAGGCGCACCTCTCTGCCCTCGGAGTTCGAGACGAAATCCGTTCTCAGATTATTAAATCCGTACTGCTTTGCATCCTCAAGCGGAATGCTGAATTCTTCGTAGTCGCCGCCCACGAGATGAAAAGCGTGGAAGTTGAAAACGAATATCTCAAGCAGCACGCAGACTGCCACGAGCAGTACGCCGAAGCGGCGTGTCTCCTTCTTTTTTGCAACTATCAGAAATGCGGCGATCAGTGCTGCCGCCAAAACTGCGTATATAACAAAGCTCATAAAAAGCAATTCACTCCTAAAAAACGAAAATCTCGTATTTACATAGATATACATAGTAATTATATCATAAAAAACGGATTTTGTACATACCTTTTAGAAAGGAAGTTTCATTTTTTATTATATTTTTTCATATTTTGTTATAGCCGAAGAGAGTTGAACTAATGCGCCCTGCGGCGAGCACTTTTCGCGTCTTTCGCCAAATCTCGTCTTGCAAGATCGGCATCTTGCTTCAACTCGCTTTGACAAAATCCATCAAAAATTGCAACGCCGGAGGGTGCTTCGCAGTTTTGAGTGAACAAATATTTTGCAGATGCAAAGAGAAAATGCGCAGTAATATAAGATATTGCAAGCATTTTATCTGCCGCAGATGCGGATATTTGTCACACAAAACCGTATGAGTTCGGCTCTCTTCGGCTATA